>JAZTZV010000092.1:0-10407 GCA_045637645.1 Acutalibacteraceae bacterium
CTCGGCGTGCTCGGCTTCTCGCAAAGCGAAGCCGCCGCCGCGGTCGGCAAACTCGACGAAACGATGAAAGTGGAAGATTTGGTGCGCCAAGCACTCAAACTGCTGGCGAAAAGATAAAAGGTTGCCGAAGGGATCGCCGCGATTTCGCGGCATCATCGTAGGGTGGGCGATCCACTGCCCACCGCGTTGCCGAAAGGCAACGGTCGTTCGTAAGAACGACCGCCCTCTCCGTCTTCGGCTTCGCCGAATCCACCTCTCCCAAGGGGAGAGGCAAGATCGTGCACGACGCGGCGGAATCCCCCCCACGGCGACACCCGCCGCGCCGGAACAACCACCTTAAAGGAGGTCGGACAACATGATCGAACAGATGGACATGGATTTTGAAAACCGTTTGGTGTCGATGGAATATCTGCCCGAGGACGACGGCGACAATCCGCTTCGTCCGCGGACGCTTGACGAATATATCGGTCAGGAAAAGGTCAAAGAAAACTTAAAAGTATTTATCGAAGCGGCGAAGATCCGCAAAGAATCGCTCGACCATGTGTTGCTGTACGGCCCTCCCGGACTCGGCAAAACGACGCTCGCCGCGATCATCGCCAACGAACTCGGTGTCAACATCCGCATCACCTCGGGCCCCGCGTTGGAGCGACCGGGTGACTTGGCGGCGCTTCTCACCAATATGGATGAGGGCGATGTGTTGTTCATCGACGAGATCCACCGCATGCCGCGTACTGTCGAAGAGATTTTGTACCCCGCGATGGAAGATTTCGCGATCGACATCATCAACGGCAAAGGACAGGGTGCATCGAGCATCCACCTGCCTCTTCAAAAATTCACGCTCATCGGCGCAACGACCCGCGCGGGTCAACTGTCCGCGCCGCTTCGCGATCGCTTCGGCATGCTGATGCGTCTGGAACTCTACACCCCCGAAGAACTCGGACAAATCGTGCGTCGCTCGGCGCGCATCCTCGGCGCCCCCTGCACCGAAGACGGCTCGCTCGAGATCGCGTCGCGCTCGCGCGGCACACCGCGTATCGCCAACCGCCTTTTGAAGCGCGTGCGCGATTTTGCGCTGGTGCTGACGGGCGGCGAAATCGACGAAAACGCGGCACGCATCGCGCTTGCCCGCATGGACATTGACGAACTCGGACTCGATATGGTCGACCGCCGCATGCTTCTTGCCATGATCGAGCATTATCGCGGCGGCCCCGTCGGACTGGAAACGCTTGCCGCGATGATCGGTGAGGAAGCGGTCACGATCGAAGATGTGTATGAACCGTATTTGATGCAGATCGGCTTTTTGAGCCGCACGCCGCGCGGACGCGTGGTGCTTCCCGCGGCGTACGATCACCTCGGCGTGCCGATGGACGGTCAACAGAGTTTGTTTTGATATGGCTTCCCCTCAAGGGGAAGGCTTGAAAAGGAGATCCTGTTATGAGATATACGGAAAACTGGAAAGATTATGAATTGCTCGACGCGTCGAACGGCGAACGCCTCGAACGTTGGGGCGATATCATTTTGATTCGACCCGATCCGCAAATCGTGTGGAACACGCCGCGTTTGCATCCGCTTTGGAAAAAAGCGCACGCGCGCTATCACCGCTCGAAATCGGGCGGCGGTCAATGGGAGACTTACCGTCCGATCCCCGACGCGTGGGAAATCGGCTACGACACGTTGCGTTTTCGCTTGAAACCGATGGGCTTTAAGCACACGGGTCTGTTCCCCGAGCAAGCGGTCAACTGGGACATGATGGCGGATATGATCCAAAACGCGGGTCGTCCGATTCGCGTGCTGAACCTGTTCGGCTACACGGGCGGCGCGACGCTCGCCTGCGCCAAAGCGGGTGCATCGGTCACGCACGTCGACGCCTCCAAAGGCATGGTCACGTGGGGTCGCGAAAATGTCACTGCGTCGGGTCTTGCCGACAAACCGATTCGCTGGCTGGTGGACGATTGCGGTAAATTTGTCGCGCGTGAGCAACGCCGCGGCAACACCTATGACGCGATCTTGATGGATCCGCCGTCCTACGGTCGCGGCCCCGGCGGCGAGGTGTGGAAGCTCGAAGAACAAATTTACGATTTTGTCGCGGAATGTGTCAAGCTGTTGTCCGACGATCCGCTTTTTGTGGTGATCAACTCCTACACCGCGGGACTGTCTCCGTCGGTGATGCAGTATATTCTCGGTAGTCTCATCAAGGGCGGCACCGTGACCGCCGATGAGATCGGTTTGCCCGTGACGCAAAGCGGCTTGGTGCTTCCTTGCGGCTCGACCGCCGTGTGGCATAAAGGCAAGTAAAAAGTAAGAGTGAAAAGTGAAGAGGTAAAGAGAAGGCAACACCGCAATTTCGGTGTAACATCGTAGGGCGGGCAGACTCTGCCCACCGCAGCCTTTGTGCATCTAACTTACATATTTTCAACAAACAATCGAGGTGATACGGTATGTCCGAAGCCATCCTGCAAGCACAGCAAGTGCGATTTGAATACAACAACACGGATGTGCAACCGATCCCCGCGTTGTGCGGTGTCGATCTCGACGTGGCGCGCGGCAGTTTCACGGCGCTTCTCGGGCATAACGGTTGCGGCAAATCAACGCTCGCCAAGCATTTCAACGCCTTGTTGTTGCCGACGGGCGGTAAGGTGCTGGTCGAAGGCATCGACACCGCCGACGAAGCGCGCACGATCGACATTCGCCGCACGGTCGGCATGGTGCTTCAAAACCCCGACAACCAGCTTGTCTCGACGATCGTGGAGGAGGACGTGGCGTTCGGCCCCGAAAATCTCGGCGTGCCACCCGCGGAGATCCGCGAGCGTGTTGACGAAGCGCTTAAAGCGGTCGGCATGTATGACTACCGTTTGCACGCGGCGCATAAGCTGTCGGGCGGACAAAAGCAACGCGTCGCCATCGCGGGTGTGCTCGCGATGAAACCCGACGTGTTGGTGCTCGACGAACCGACCGCGATGCTCGACCCGCAGGGGCGCGCGGAAGTGATGCAAACGGTGCATGCGCTTTGCCGCGAACACGGCATGACCGTGGTGCTCATCACGCATTATATGGAAGAAGCGGCTTCGGCGGATCGCGTCGTTGTGATGGAGGGCGGTCGTGTGATGCGCGACGGCACCCCGCGCGACGTGTTTTCGCAGGTTGACTATCTTCGCGAAGCGGCGCTCGACGTGCCGCAACCGACCGAGCTGTGTCATGAACTTCGCAAGCACGGTCTTGATTTAAAAAACGATATTTTGACCGTCGACGAATGTGTCGACGAATTGCGTAAACTTTTGGAGGAACGTCATGCCCATTCTTGAGGTGCGACAACTGAATCATGTCTATTCCGCGCACACGCCGTATGAAAAAGCGGCGCTCAGCGACGTATCCTTTGCGGTGGAAAAAGGCGAATTCGTGGGCATCATCGGTCACACGGGTTCGGGCAAATCGACGCTGATGCAGCATTTAAACGGCTTGCTTCGTCCGTCGAGCGGGCAGGTGCTTCTCGACGGCAAGGATATTTGGGACAAGCCCAAAGCGATCCGTGCGGTGCGCTTTCGCGTCGGCATGGTGTTCCAATATCCCGAGCATCAATTGTTTGAGGAAACGGTGCGCCGCGACATTGCGTTCGGCCCACGCAACATGGGACTCGACGAGGATGAGATCGAACGCCGCGTGCAACGCGCCGCCGCGTTTGCGGGTCTGCGCGAGGAACAGCTCGAGCTGTCGCCGTTCGATTTGTCGGGCGGACAAAAGCGCCGCGTTGCGATCGCGGGTGTGATGGCGATGGAACCCGAAGTGCTGGTGCTCGATGAGCCGACGGCGGGTCTTGACCCGCGCGGTCGCGAGCAACTGCTGTCTCGCATCACCGCCTATGCCAAAGAAAACGGCACCACCGTCTTGCTCGTGTCCCACAGCATGGAAGACGTCGCGGCGGTGGCGGATAAGGTGCTGGTCATGAACAACGGTCGCGTGGCGATGTATGCCCCGACGGCGGACGTGTTTTCGCGCGCCGAAGAGCTTGAGGAGATCGGTCTGTCGGTGCCCGCCGTCACGAAAATTTGCATGAAACTGCGCGCGCGCGGCTATGACATCGGTGGCAACGCCTACACCGTCGAGCAAGCGGTGCGTCAGTTGCTCCCCGTGTTGAAAGGGGGCGCGACGACATGCTGAAAGACATTACGATCGGACAATTTTTCCCCGGCAATTCGGTGTTGCATAAGCTCGATCCCCGTGTGAAGATCTTGCTGACCATTGCGTTTGTGGCGGCGGTGTTCTTGCCCAACGGTTGGGCGGGATTGGCGCTCGTCGGCGTGTTTTTGGCGGTGATCTATGCGCTGTCGCGCTTGCCGATTTCGCTGATTGTAAAAAGCATTCGCCCGATTTTGCCCGTGGTGTTTCTCACCGCGGCACTCAGCGCGTTTTATACACAGAGTGAACAAGAACCGTTCTTTTCGTGGTGGATTTTTTCGCTGACGACGGATGGTTTGATGAACGCGGGCTTTCTTGCGGTGCGCATCATCTGTCTGATCGTGGGTAGCTCGCTGTTGACCTACACAACAGGGCCGACCACGCTGACCGATGCGCTCGAGCGTTTGATGAAACCGCTTAAGCTCGTTCGCGTGCCTGTGCATGAGCTGGCGATGATGATGACGATCGCGCTTCGCTTCATCCCGACGCTGATCGAAGAAACCGACAAGATCATGTCCGCGCAAAAGGCGCGCGGCGCCGATCTGGAAAGCGGCAATCTGATCCAACGCATCCGCGCGTTGATGCCGATTATGATTCCGTTGTTTGTGTCGTCGTTCCGCCGCGCGTATGAGCTGGCGACGGCGATGGAATGTCGTTGCTACAACGGCGGCGACGGACGCACCCGCATGATCTCACTTCACATGGCGGCGCGGGATTATCTCGCAATCGTTGTGATGCTGTTGCTCGTCGGCGGTATCGTGACGTTGAACATGGTGCTCGGGTAATATAGGACAAGGCTCCCCTTGAAGCAAGTAGCAAGAGGTAACCGCAATTTTTCCACAAACCAATAACAAGGAGGTGCCGTCATGGCGCGAATCAAGCTGACCCTTGCCTATGACGGCACGCGCTACCACGGCTGGCAGGTGCAACCGAATGCCGTGACGGTGCAGGAAGTTTTGCAGGATGCGGTGGAACGCATCACGGGTGTTCGAAGCGGCATCACGGGATGCTCGCGCACCGACGCGGGCGTTCATGCGAAGATGTTTTGCTGTGCGATGGACACCGCTTCGCCGCTTCGCGGAGAAAAATTGTGCAAGGCCCTCAACGCCGTGTTGCCGCGCGATGTCGCGGTATACGATGCCGTGGAGGTGGATGACGCGTTTCACCCGCGCTACGACGCGCGCGGCAAACGCTATGAATATCACATTTACAACGGACGTCAACGACATCCGTTTTACGAAGGTCGCGCGTTGCATATCAACCGCCCGCTGGATGAGCGAGCACTCGATCGCGCGGCAAAAGACCTGATCGGCACGCACGATTTCGCGGCATTTTGCGCGAGCGGCAGCAGTGTCGAGGACACGGTACGCACCGTGTCGCATGCCGCGGTGCGACGCGAAGGAGATGTGGTCATCTTCTCGGTCGCCGCGGACGGATTTTTGTATAATATGGTACGCATCATGGTGGGTACCTTGCTGGATATGGCGTCGGGACGCATCGCGCATGACGCGATCCCCCGCATTTTGGAATCCTGCGATCGCGATCAAGCGGGTGTGACCGCGCCTGCGTGCGGATTGTATTTGCAGGAAGTGTATTACGAAGGAGGCGAGAGTCTTGTCGCGCAGAACATATAAAGATTTCACAAAACCCGCGTCGGACGCGCAAGCACCCGCGCGCCGTCGAAAAAAGAAATCAAACGGCAGTTTGAAAATGCTCGGACGGTTTTTGATCCTGTGTGCGGCGCTGCTGTGCGCGTATGCCTTGCTGATGAACTGGAAAAGCATCGCCCCCGACAGCTTTGTGGCGTGGGTCGATGACGTGATCGCGGGCACGGCAGGCGGCGAATGGCCCGTATCGTTGACGGGCGACACCGTGTTTGATATGCAGGAAGCGGGCGCGAATTTGGTCGTTGTGACCGATACCGCCACGAAATATTACAACACCAGCGGCGGCGAATCGATTCGCCGTCAATGCGCCTATGCCGCGCCGATGTTGCGCGTCAACGGCAAATATGTGTTGTTGCTCGAATCGAGCGGCAACCGCTACCGTTTGGAAACTCGCTCGCAAATCGAGAGCGAAAAAACGCTGTCCGGCACGATCTATGCCGGAGCCGTCAGCAAGAAAGGCGATGTCGCCGTGGTGACCGATTCCTCGCAAAGTCACATCTCCGAGGTGACGGTGTATTCCCGTTCGGGCAACCAACGCTATCAATGGCTCAGCTCCGAATGGCTGGTGATGGATGCCGCGTTCTCGCGTGACGGCAACAAGCTTGCTGTCGTCGGATGCCGCTCGCAAAACGGTGCAATGCAGTCGGCGATTTTGGTGTTTGACCTGCGCGGCAAGCAAACGCAACCGGTACAATATTTGGCGGATGATGTGCTCTACTCCCGCATACACTATACCAAGAACGGCACGGTCGTGGCGGTGGGCGACGGACGCGCGCAATTCGTCAACCCGACGGGTAAGCTCGACACAACGGTGGCGTACGAAAATGTGGAGCTGATCGGCTACGCCTTTGCCGCGAACGATGTGTTGATCGTCACGCGCCCCTACGGTTCGCAAGAAGGCGGCACCGCGTCGCTGTATTCGTCGTCGGGCGATTTGAAAACGGCGCAGGAATTTGAAGGTGCGTTCCGCGATGCCGCGGCGAACGACAACGGCTTTTTGGTGTTGTCGGACGACTATTTGTATCATATCAACGGCAAAGGGATTCACGATCGTGCCGCTGTGTCGGCGGATTGCTTGATGACCGGCACGGTCGAAGGCAAAGAATTGGTGCTTGGCTTGACCCAAATCGCGCAAGTGAAGTGGGGCGTTGAAGAAGCGGAAAAAACCGAAGTGACGACGGTTGCGACGACCGCCTCGACCACGACAGCAACCACAACGTCGACGATGATGGCGACAACGACGACCACCGCACCGGCGGATGCTTCGGACGCGTAAAGGGTTCGGTTTCAGAAAGGAAGGATCGCGTGCAAACGTGGATGATTTTGGATGGCATCGTGATCGCGATCGCGGCGACGTTTACGGTCGTCGGCTGTGTGCGCGGTTTTATCAAATCGGCGGTGCGTCCCATCGGCGCGATCGCGGCGGCGATCGCGGCGGCATTCGGTGCGAGTCCGATCGCAACGTGGCTGTACGAAACGGTGTTTTACACATCGGTCGAACAGTTTGTGGAGAAACAGATCCAAGACGGCGCGGCGATGGCGGCACAATCGCTCAGCGATCAAATCACCGCGATCACGACCTCTCTCCCGCAGGGCTTGCAATCCGTGCTCGCGTTGCTCGGCACCGAAACAATGATCCAAGACGGCGCGGCGCAAACCGCGGACAAATTGCTTCCCACCGTGATGGAGCAGTTGGTCACGCCGCTTTGCATGACGGTGTTGCAGGCAATCGCGTTTTTAGCCCTCTTTTTCACATTGTTCATTTTGATCCACCTGCTCGGGATCTGGATGGATAAAATATTTTCGAAAAAAACCTCGACCAAAACGGTCAATCGCGTGCTCGGGGCGGTACTCGGCTTGGCGGAAAGTGTACCGTTGCTGTTGGCGCTGTGCCTCGCGGTGCAGATTTATTTGACGCTGGCGGGCGCGCAAAGTGTGTTCAACGTCGAGGATATTGAGCAAACGTATGTACTGGAGTGGCTGATGCAGGTCAACCCTCTGATGTAAATCGGCAGTTTCAAAAGCAAGAAGGGATGTCAAACATGAAGTTGAAATGGCAGTGGACGGTTCCGAACGTCTTATCCATATGCCGCATCGTGATCGTACCGATATTTGCGGTGCTGTATCTGTTGAGCGCAAGGTATCCGTCGCTCCTGTGGTGGTCGATCGGGCTGCTGGTGGCGTCGGGCTTGACGGATATGTTCGACGGCATCATCGCCCGCACGTTCAATCAAATCACCGAGATCGGCAAGGTGCTCGATCCGCTGGCGGACAAACTGACACAAATCACCGTGCTGATTTGCATCGCGATCCGCATGCCGCAGTTGTGGCCGCTCGTGGCGGTTTGCTTTTGCAAGGAATTGCTGCAGGTCATCGGCGCGAGCTTGATGCTGCTTCGCGGCAAAGGTCGCGTGCATGCGGCGAAATGGTACGGTAAAATCAGCACCTTTGCCTTTTACGCGGTGATGGCGATGCACGTCTTGTTCCCGACGTCGGGCGATGCGCTGTGGCTCGGATGGAACATGCCTGTGCCACTGTCGGTCACATTGCTCATCATCGTAGCGATTTTGATGATATTCTCGTTTGCACAATATGCCCGTATTTTTGTGCAGGTCACAAAAGAGGAAACCCCTGTTAAAGGAGAACATGAAGTATGATTTGTAAACGTTGCAATAAACGCCCCGCGGTCGTGTTCATCGCGCGCACCGAAGGCGACAAAACGATCAATGACGGCTATTGTCTGACCTGTGCCAAAGAACTCAACATCGGCCCCGTCAACGATATGCTCAAGAAATTCGGCATCTCGGACGAAGATCTCGAACAGATGGACGAGCAACTCGGCGATATGATGAGTGAGATGCAAGAGATGATGAACGACCCCGACAACCCCGACGGTTTTGATCCGGGCGGCGCGGCGACCTTCCCGCCGTTTTTCAAGAATTTGTTCGGCGGCGCGCCGCAAAGTGCCGACGAACCGCTCGACGGCGAGATCCTGCCGTCGAACACCGAAGGCAAGGACGACAAATCCGCCAAAGCGGATAAAAAAGCGAAAAAGAACGAGAAAAAGCGCAAATATCTGTCGCAGTTTTGCACCGACCTCACCGCGCGCGCCCGCAAAGGCGAACTGGATCGCATCATCGGTCGCGACCGTGAGATTTACCGCATGGTGCAAATTTTGTGCCGCCGCTCGAAGAACAACCCCTGTCTCATCGGCGAACCCGGCGTCGGCAAAACCGCGATCGCCGAAGGCTTGGCGCTTCGTATCGCCGCGGGCGATGTTCCCGCGCGCCTCAAAAATAAAGAGATCTTCCTGCTCGACATGACGGCACTCGTCGCGGGCACGCAGTTCCGCGGTCAGTTCGAAGGTCGTATCAAGGGTCTTGTCGACGAGGTCAAAGCCGAAGGCAACATCATCCTCTTCATCGACGAGGTGCATACCCTTGTCGGCACGGGTGATTCCGAAGGCAGTATGTCGGCGGCAAACATCATGAAACCCGCGTTGTCGCGCGGCGAATTGCAGGTCATCGGCGCGACCACGTTCAACGAATATCGCAAACATATCGAAAAAGACGCAGCACTTGAGCGTCGTTTCCAACCGATCACGGTCGAGGAACCGTCGCTCGAGGATGCGATCGGCATCCTGCTCGGCATTCGTTCCTATTACGAATCGTTCCACGGCGTGAAGCTGTCGGACAGCATCGTACGTCAAGCGGTGCGCCTGTCCGAGCGGTATATCACCGACCGTTTCCTGCCCGATAAAGCCATTGACCTGCTCGACGAAGCGTGCGCCGCGGCGGCGCTTCGCAACAAAGCGGCGGATACCTACGCCGACCTGCTCGAAGAGGCGGCGCGCCTGCAAGAGCAGGAAAAAGAAGGTATGGAGCAAGAAAATATCGACTACGAGCAAATGGCGCAGGTACGCTTGGAACTTGTGAAGGTGCAAGAGGCGGCGGACAAGCTGCGCGAAGCCGCGACCGAAGCGCCCGTAACGGCGGACGATCTCGCGCGCGTGATCGAGCTGTGGACGGGCATCCCCGCGTCGAAGGTGCAGGAAAACGAACTCAAAAAACTTGCCCAACTCGAAGTCGAACTCAAAAAATCGATCATCGGTCAAGATGAAGCGATCGAGCTGGTGTCGGATGCGGTGCGCCGCAGTCGCGTGCAAATCAGCGACCGCCGCCGTCCCGCGTCGTTCATCTTCGTCGGCCCGACGGGTGTGGGCAAAACCGAGCTTGTCAAAGTGCTTGCGCGCGAATTGTTCGACACGCCCGACACCCTGATTCGACTCGACATGTCCGAGTTCATGGAGAAGCACGCCGTCTCGCGTATCATCGGCTCGCCTCCCGGCTACGTCGGCTATGATGAAGCGGGTCAGCTCACCGAAAAAGTGCGTCGCAAGCCGTATTCGGTGCTGTTGTTCGACGAGATCGAAAAAGCGCATCCCGATGTGCTCAACATTTTGCTCCAAATCCTCGACGAGGGTCGCGTCACCGACGCGCACGGACGTGTGGTCAATTTCGAAAACACCGTCATCGTCATGACCTCCAACGCGGGCAGTCAAGTGCAG
>JAZTZV010000093.1:0-3483 GCA_045637645.1 Acutalibacteraceae bacterium
ATTTGTCTTCCTAAGACCGCTTGGCCTCCGACTTCTTCAACGTGCCGCACAAGAACGGTGTCATCACCGACGAAAACCGCATCAACGCGGCCCTTCCCACCATTAAAAAGCTGATCGCCGACGGCGGTCGCGTGATCCTCTGCTCGCACCTCGGCAAGCCGAAGGGTGAGCCGAAGCCTGAACTGTCTCTCGCTCCCGTGGCGGTGGCTCTTTCCGAGAAGCTCGGCAAAGAAGTCGTGTTCGCGGCGGACGACAACGTGGTCGGCGAAAACGCCAAAGCGGCGGTTGCGGCGATGCAAGACGGCGACGTCGTGCTTCTCCAAAACACCCGTTATCGTGCGGAAGAAACCAAGAACGGCGAAGCCTTCTCGGCGGAGCTCGGTTCCTTGGCGGATATCTTTGTTAACGATGCGTTCGGTACCGCTCACCGCGCGCACTGCTCCACTGTGGGTGTTGTCTCCTACGTGAAGGAAGCGGTTGCCGGTTACCTGATCGGTAAAGAACTCAAATACCTCGGCGACGCGGTCGAGAACCCCGTCCGTCCGTTCGTTTGCATCCTCGGCGGTGCGAAGGTCGACTCCAAACTCCCCGTCATTGAGAACCTGCTCGCGAAAGCGGACACCCTCATCATCGGCGGCGGCATGGCGTACACCTTCAACGCGGCGAAGGGCTACGGCGTGGGCACCTCGCTCATCGACGAGACCAAGATCGACTACTGCCGTGAGATGCTCGCGAAAGCGGAAGAGAAGGGCGTTAAGATCCTGCTTCCCATCGACTGCACCATCGCCAAAGAATTCCCCAACCCGATCGATGCTCCCATCGACGTGACGGTTGTGGACGTGGACGCGATCCCCGCGGATCACATGGGCCTCGACATCGGCACCAAGTCTGCCGAGCTCTTCGCGGAAGAAGTGAAGAATGCGAAGACGGTTGTGTGGAACGGCCCGATGGGCGTGTTCGAGAACCCGATCCTCGCCAAGGGCACCATCGCGGTGGCGAAGGCTCTTGCGGAAACCGACGCGGTGACCGTCATCGGCGGCGGCGACTCGGCGGCGGCTGTCAACACCCTCGGCTACGGCGACAAGATGACCCACATCTCCACCGGCGGCGGCGCTTCTCTCGAGTTCCTCGAGGGTAAAGAACTGCCCGGTATCGCCTGCCTCAACGAGAAATAATGACTGTTCTCAAAGGCGGACGGGACACTCCCGCCCGCCTTTGGTATGAAAATGTAAAAAAAGGAGAAGATAACAATGGGCAAATACGTGATTGCCGGTAACTGGAAAATGAACAAAACTCCCGCTGAGGCGAAAGTTCTCATCGAGGAGATCAAACCCCTCGTGGCGGATGCTTCCTGCGACGTCGTCGTGGGTGTGCCGTTTGTCGATCTGCACGTGGCTCTCGAAGCTACCGCAGGCACCAACATCGGTGTGGCGGCGCAAAACTGCCACTGGGCGGAGAGCGGCGCGTTTACCGCGGAAATTTCGGCGGGCATGCTCAAAGAGATGGGCGTCGGCTACGTCATCATCGGTCACTCCGAGCGCCGTCAATATTTCGGCGAGACCGACCAAACCGTTAACAAGCGCGTGCGCGCGGCTCTCGATGCTGGTCTGACCGTCATCCTCTGCGTGGGCGAATATCTCGAGCAACGCGAGCAAGGCGTCACCGCCGAAGTGTGCGCGATGCAAACCAAAATCGCGCTTTGCGGCGTGACCGCGGACGAAATGAGCCGCATCATCATCGCATACGAGCCCGTGTGGGCGATCGGCACCGGCCGCACCGCGACCGCCGAGCAAGCCAACGAAGTGTGCGCGCAAATCCGTGACGTTGTCAAGGGTCTCTACAACGCGGATGTTGCGGCGGCTGTGACCGTGCAATACGGCGGCTCGATGAACGCCGGCAACGCGGCGGAGCTTTTGGCGCAATCCGACGCCGACGGCGGCCTGATCGGCGGCGCGTCCCTCAAAGCGGCGGACTTCGCGGTGATCGTGAACGCGGCGAAATAAGAAAGGATCACAAGCGATATGAAAACACCTGTTACGCTGATTGTTATGGACGGCTTCGGCATCAACCCCGGCGCCAAGGGCAACGCCATTGAAGCGGCGAAGACCCCCAACCTGACAGCAATTTTTGAAAGCAACCCCTACACCACCATCGGTGCTTCGGGTATGGACGTCGGTTTGCCCGACGGCCAAATGGGTAACAGTGAAGTCGGTCACACCAACATCGGCGCAGGCCGCGTGGTGTACCAACAGCTCACTCTCATCACGAAATCCATCCTTGACGGCACGATGATGCAAAATCCCGTGCTCGTCAAGAACATGAAAGCCGCCATCGACGCCGACAAAGCGATCCATTTCATGGGTCTGATGGGTGACGGCGGTGTGCACAGCCATGAGGATCACCTCTTCGGCTTGCTCGATATGGCGAAGGCGATGGGCGCGACGAAAGTGTACGTCCACGCCATCACCGACGGCCGCGACACCGACCCGAAGGACGGCATGCGCTTCCTGCAAAACGTGCAAGATAAGATGGACGCCATCGGTCTCGGCGAGATCGCGACGGTGGTCGGTCGTTACTACGCGATGGACCGCGACAGCAACTGGGATCGCGAAGAAAAAGCCTATGCCGCGTTTGTTTACGGCGAGGGCGCGAAAGCGGCGAACTGGAAAGAGTGCATCGAAGCGAGCTATGCCGCCGATGTCACCGACGAGTTCATCCTGCCCTGCGTGACGGCAGAGGGCGGTCGTGTTGCCGAGGGCGACACCATCGTGTTCCTCAACTTCCGTCCCGACCGTGCGCGTCAAATGACCCGCATCTTCACCGACGATGATTTCACGGGCTTCGAGCGTCGCTTCGGTCGCTTCCCTGTGAACTTTGTGTGCATGGCGCAGTATGACGCGACGATGCCCAACTGCGAAGTGGCGTATCCGCCCGTCGACCTGACCAATGTGCTCGGTGAGTATCTCTCGAAGCTCGGCAAGACCCAGCTCCGCATCGCGGAAACCGAGAAATACGCCCACGTGACCTTCTTCTTCAACGGCGGCCTTGAGGCTCCCTATGAAGGCGAAGACCGTTGCGTGATTCCGTCGCCGAAAGTCGCGACCTATGATTTGAAGCCCGAAATGAGCGCGCCCGAGGTTGCCGAGGAATGTGTCAAACGCATCGAAAGCGGCAAATACGACGTCATCATTTTGAACTTCGCCAACTGCGACATGGTCGGTCACACCGGCGTGTTCGAAGCGGCTGTCAAAGCGGTCGAGACTGTTGACACCTGCGTCGGCATGGTCGTCGAAGCGACCAAGAAGATGGGCGGCGTGTCGCTCATCACCGCTGACCACGGCAACGCGGACAAGATGATGAACGAGGACGGCTCGCCGTTCACCGCTCACACCACGAACATTGTGCCGTTTGTGGTCGTCGGCAAGGATTGCACCCTGCGTGAGGGTGGTCGCTTGGCGGATATCGCCCCGACCATGCTCGAGG
>JAZTZV010000094.1:0-5238 GCA_045637645.1 Acutalibacteraceae bacterium
GTTCGGTCTGCCGATCAAGGTTCAAGCCAAGAAAAAGGGTCTGTAATTTTACCGAATATTCAGCGGTGCGCGGACAATTTTCGCGCACCGCCTTTTCCCTATTTTACGAAAGGCAGGAATTTGCCATGAAACTGTGGGCAGGACGCTTTCAAAAAGCGCTTGACGACAAAACCAACGATTTTAACTCCTCCATTTCCTTCGACTGCCGCATGGCAGAAGAAGACATCATGGGCAGCATGGCGCACGCCGCCATGCTTGAAGCGCAAGGCATCATCAGCGCCGAGGACGGCAAGCAGATCCAAGACGGTCTTGCCGCCATTGCCGCCGATTTGAAAAGCGGTGCGCTGTCGATCGACATGACCGCGGAGGACATTCACACCTTCATCGAAGGTGAACTGACGAGCCGCATCGGCGACGCGGGCAAGCGCCTGCACACCGGTCGCAGCCGCAACGATCAAGTGGCACTCGACATTCGTCTCTACCTGCGCAATCGCATTCCTGCTTTGCAAGAACAAATCGCCGAATTGATCGGTGTGCTGTGCGACAAGGCAGAAAAATACGCCGACGCGATCATGCCCGGTTACACCCACTTGCAACGCGCGCAACCGATCTCGTTCGGCCATCATTTGATGGCGTATGCCGAGATGCTGCAACGCGATTACGCACGTTTGTCCGACGCTTACGCACGCACCAACGTGTCGCCGCTCGGAAGCGGTGCTCTTGCCGCCACGACCTATCCGCTCGACCGCGAAGCGGTGGCGGAAACGCTCGGTATGAACGGCGTGACCCACAACTCGCTCGACGGCGTGTCCGATCGCGATTTTGCCGTGGAACTTGCCGCGGCGCTGTCGCTGATCATGGTGCATCTCTCGCGTTTCTCCGAGGAGATCATCCTCTGGTGCTCGTGGGAATTCAAATTCATCGAGCTTGATGACGCCTTCTCGACCGGCTCGTCCATCATGCCCCAAAAGAAAAACCCCGATATCGCCGAGCTTGTGCGCGGCAAATCGGGTCGCGTGTTCGGCGATTTGATGACGCTTTTGACCGTTCTCAAAGGCTTGCCGCTCGCGTACAACAAAGATATGCAAGAAGACAAGGAAGCGATTTTCGACGCGCTTGACACCGTGACGATGTGCCTCACCGCCTTCACCCCGATGATCGATACAATGACCGTTTTGCCCGACAACATGCGCAAAGCAGCGGCAGGCGGCTTCATCAACGCGACCGATGCGGCGGATTATCTCGTTGGCAAAGGCTTGCCCTTCCGCGACGCTTACAAGGCAACGGGCGAGCTTGTGGCGCTGTGCATCAAAAAGGGCTTGACCCTTGAAACGCTCCCGCTTGACGAATTCAAGGCGGTGTGCGATCTGTTTGACAACGATGTATTTGACGCGATCGCGCTCGAGCGCTGTGCGGCGATGCGCCGTGTCTACGGCGGCCCCGCCCCCGAAAATGTACGCGCACAAGTTAAGCGTGTCCGTGCGACCTTCTCGAAATAAAGGAGTCTTTTCATATGATCAAAGCCGGTATCATCGGCGCAACAGGCTACGCGGGTGTGGAACTCGTCCGCATCCTCATGCGCCATCCGAACGTGGAACTCGCCGCCGTCAGCTCGGTGTCGTTTGAAGGCCAACCGATCTCGCAGGTGTACCCTTCGCTTCGCGAAATCTGCGACATGGCATGCGAAGGCGCAGACGCCGTGATTGAACGCTGTGACGTGATTTTTGCGGCTCTGCCTCACGGTTTATCGCAAGACACCGCCAAAGCCTGCGCCGACGCAGGCAAAAAATTCATCGACCTCGGCGCGGATTTTCGCCTCGACGACCCCGAAGCGTACGAAAGCTGGTATCAATCCGAATACCGCTATGACGAACTTCACAAAGCGGCGGTGTACGGTCTTTGTGAGATGTTCCGCGAAGACATTCAAAAAACCTCCATCATCGGCAACCCCGGTTGCTATCCGACGAGCGTGGCGCTCGGACTCGCTCCGGCACTGAAAAACAAACTTGTTTCCCCTGTCGGCATTGTGGTTGACTCCAAATCGGGCACCACGGGCGCGGGCCGCAAGCCGACCCAAACGACGCACTTCCCCGACTGCGCGGATGCGTTCTCGGCATACAAAGTGGCGTCTCACCGTCACACACCCGAGATCGAGCAAACACTTTCGAAGCTCGCAGGCGAGCAAGCAACCATCACCTTTGTGCCGCACTTGCTTCCCGTCAACCGCGGTATTCTCTCGACCGTCTATGCACGTTTGCAAGACGGCGTGACCGAAGCGGACGTTCGCGCGGCATACGAAGCGATGTATCAAAACGAGCGTTTCGTGCGCGTAATGCCCAAGGGTCAAGCGGTCAATATCCGCCACGTGCAATGCTCGAACTACTGCGACATTCAACTGTACATTGACGAACATACCCGCCTTCTCGTCGTCACCAGCGTCATTGACAACATGGTCAAAGGTGCGGCGGGTCAGGCTGTGCAAAATATGAACCTGCTGTGCGGTTTCGACGAAGCGGCAGGTCTTGACATGATCCCGATTGCTTTTTAAGGAGAGTTCTACATGACGATTCGTATTGAAGGCGGTGTCACCGCCCCCAAAGGCTTCACCGCCTCGGGTATTCACTGCGGTATTCGCCGCAATCGCACCAAACGCGACCTGGCACTCATCGTGTCCGACCGTCCCGCTTCGGCGGCGGCGGTGTACACGCAAAATCTTGTGAAAGGCGCACCGCTGACCGTCACGAAAGCGCACCTTGAAAACGGTGTGGCGCAAGCAGTCATTGTCAACAGCGGCATCGCCAACACCTGCGCCGCAGACGGCATCGAGAAAGCCGAAGCGATGTGCAAGCTTGCTGCTGACGCGCTGAATCTTGACGTGCAGGATGTGTTGGTCGCCTCGACAGGCGTCATCGGCCCGTCCATCGTGCTGGATCCCATCGAAGCGGCTGTGCCGGCACTTGCCGCCGCACTTTCGAAAGAAGGCGGCACCGACGCCGCCGAAGCGATCATGACCACCGACACCGTGAAAAAAGAATTCGCTTGCCGCGTGACTCTCGGCGGTGTGGATTGCACCCTGGGCGGCATTGCCAAGGGCAGCGGTATGATCGCGCCGAACATGGCGACCATGCTGTGCTTCCTCACCACCGACGCCGCCATCGACAGCACCCTGCTCGATGCCGCGCTTCACGAAGTGGTGGGCGACACCTTCAATATGCTCTCGGTGGACGGCGACACGTCCACGAACGACAACGTGATGCTTCTCGCCAACGGCGCGGCAGGCAACGCGAAGATCACCGAGAAAAACGACGATTACGCGGCGTTTGTTTCTGCACTCCACATGCTGTGTGCCGATTTGTGCCGTATTCTTGCCAAGGACGGCGAGGGCGCCACAAAGCTCCTCGAAACCAAAGTCCACGGCGTCAAAACCGTTGCGGACGCTCGCACCATCGCGCGTTCGGTCAACAAATCTTCGCTTCTCAAAGCGGCGATGTTCGGCGCAGACGCCAACTGGGGTCGCGTGTTGTGCGCGATCGGCTATTCGGGTGCCGACGTCGACGTCAAGGGCGTGAAGGTTGCGTTTGTTTCCAAAGCCGGTCAAGTGACCGTTTGTGAAAACGGCGCGGGCATCGTATTCGACGAGGATGTCGCAAAAACCGTGCTGACCGAGGACGAGATCGTCATTGATATCACCCTCACGGACGGCACCGCCGAAGCCACGGCGTTCGGTTGCGACCTGACATACGATTACGTCAAAATCAACGGTGACTATCGCACCTGATAAAAAGAGAGTGAACGTTTATGAATATTACCACCACTGAGCGCGCGGAAATTTTGACCCAAGCGCTCCCCTATATTAAGCAATACGCCGGCAAAACCGTCGTCATCAAATACGGCGGCAACGCCATGATCAACGAAGAACTCAAAGCCGCCGTTATGGAAGATATGGTGCTGTTGCGCACCGTCGGCATTAAAGTCGTGCTGGTGCACGGCGGCGGTCCCGAAATCAACGCCATGCTTGAAAAAACGGGCAAAGAGTCGAAATTCGTCGGCGGTCTGCGCTACACCGACGAGGAAACGATGGACATCGTGCAAATGGTGCTCGCAGGCAAGGTCAACAAAGAGCTTGTGCAACAAATCACCGATCACGGCGGCAGAGCCATCGGTCTTTGCGGTCTTGACGGCGGCATGCTCATGGCGGAAAAACACGCCGAGCCCGATCTCGGCTTTGTGGGCGATATCACCCACGTTGACGCCACGCTTTTGCGCAACTGCCTCGAAAGCGACACCATTCCCGTGGTAGCAACCGTGGCAGGCGGCGAAAACGGCGAACGCTTCAACATCAACGCCGACATCGCCGCGGCGGAGATTGCGGCTGCTCTCGGTGCGGAAAAACTCGTGCTGATGACCGACGTACGCGGACTTCTCCGCGACAAGGACGACCCCGAAAGCCTCATCTCGACCGTGCAGGTCAGCGAAGTGCCTCGCCTCAAAAAAGAAGGCGTGCTGTCGGGCGGCATGATCCCGAAAATCGAATGCTGTGTCGAAGCGGTGCGCCGCGGCGTACGTCGCACGCACATCATCGACGGTCGTATCCCCCATTCCATTCTCATCGAAATGCTGACGCACGAAGGCATCGGCACGATGTTCCTGTAAAGAAGGTTTTTACATGTCTTTTGACTCAATCAAACAACTTCATGATGAAGCCTTGATGCCGACCTACGGTCGCTTCCCCGTCGCACTTGAAAGCGGCAAGGGTGCCACTGCTTACGACGAAAGCGGCAAGGCGTATGTTGACTTTGGAAGCGGCATCGGCGTGACATCGCTGGGTTACTGCGACGACGGTTACATCGCGGCAGTTACGGCGCAACTGCAAACCGCCCAACATTTCTCCAACCTTTACTACAACCAAGCGCAAATCGACTGCGCGGCATCGCTTTGCCGCCGCACGGGTATGGCACGCGTGTTTTTCGGCAACTCGGGCGCGGAAGCGAACGAATGCGCCATCAAGCTCGCCAGAAAATACAGCTTTGACAAATACGGCAAAGGCCGCAGCACAATAGTTACACTGGTAAACTCTTTCCACGGCAGAACAGTTACAACTCTTGCCGCAACAGGCCAGGATGTTTTCCACAACTATTTCTTTCCGTTTACAGAAGGCTTCAAGCACGCTGAAGCAAATAATATCGAAAGTGTTAAAGCTGCCATTGATGACACAACTTGTGCCATCATGATGGAACT
>JAZTZV010000095.1:0-20284 GCA_045637645.1 Acutalibacteraceae bacterium
AGCATCGAAGTCGCCGTCGTCGAAGGTGCTTCGACATCCTGCTTTGTCGAAGCACCCGCAAAACTCAAGGCACCCACCTCGACCTATCGCTATTCCTTCCAAGTGCTGACCGACCTGCACGCAGCGTCCGATCACCCGGCACACATCCCGAACCTCAAAATGGCACTTCGCGATGTCGCAAAAAACAGCCCGAACAGCATCGGCATTTTCACCGCAGGCGACAACACCGACCGCGGCACACAAGCGCAATACGACCTGTTGCTTCAAACGATCAACGAGGTCAAAGCGGAGGTCAATCTCCCGCCCATCACCTTCGCCATCGGCAACCACGACGAAGTGTACGGCGGCACATATCAAGAAGAAATCGAACGCTTCATCAACAATTTCAAAACGCCCGGTCTGTATTACAGCGTGGTGAAAAACGGCACGAAATTCATCATGCTTGGCTCGGAGGAGCAATCAACCGCCGGCACCATCAGCGACACCCAGCTCGCTTGGTTGCAATCGGAACTCGCTTCCGTCGACGCGAACATGCCGGTGTTTGTGTTCTTGCATCAACCGCTCAAAGACACCGTATCGGGTACGTTGAGCTGGAAAAACGACGGCATTCAGCGTTGGTATCTCGGCGAAAGCGCCAGCATCAAGCTTCACAACGTGCTTCGAAACTATCCCAACGCGATTTTCTTCTCGGGTCACACCCACTCGTCGTTCGAGCAAGAGCAACCTATGCTGTACGGCAACGGCGTTGACGCGACGTTCATCAACGCATCGTCGACGGCATATCTGTGGGGTGACGACAATCTCGATTTCCAAGGCTCGCAAGGCTTGTACGTTGAAGTTTACGAAGATTATATCCTCGTCAAAGGTCGCGATTTCACCCGCTCGAAATGGTGCGCGGTCGCGCAATTCCTCATTCCCATCGGCGACGGTACAAAGACGTATGAGGGCGATTTGATGGCAGAAAAAACAAGTGACTGGAGCTTCGACAGCGCGGTGATGAACGTTGAAACCACCGATTACAGCACCGTGTTTTACAACACCGACGGCAAATTCCCGTGCGCGGATTATGTCCTTGAAAATCCCATCACGTTCGACCCCGCCGACACCACGCTGTACGCGGATCTGATCGCGGAGAACGGCGCATCCACGAACCTCTTGCTGATCGCCCCGAACGGCGCACCGCTGTCGCTTATTCCGATGATCAACAACGCGGACATCTCCGACGCAAGCGGCGATTTGATCGGCAACGGTCAACGCTTGTACGCGTCATACGACCTCGGAGACTACACCTTCCCCACCGATATGCTCAACGCAGACGGTACCGTGACCGTTTCGACGGTGCGTGTCTATGCTTCGGGTGCCGCGGACGCGAAACTGACGGTGTTTGACCTGTCGCTTGTCAACGATCGCTCGGCAAAAGCCGTGTCTCTCATCGACACCAATTCTTTGCAAGTGAGTGACACGACCAAGCGCGGCGGCTATCGCTACGACAACGGTACATTGACCGTCACCGCCGACAGCGACGACGGCTATGCCGTGACGTTTGCGCCGCAAACCGCCTATGATATCACGGTGCTTCGCAACTGGCTGGTTGACATACAAGCGACGACCGCATTTGATATCGCCATCACGGCATCCACCGCGGGCGCGAACACCACCTTCGGTCTCGCCGCGGATTATTGGCCCATGCTGTGCGATGCGAAGGACAACGGCTATATCCCCGCCGGCAATTACACCGCCGCGCTCGATTTTTACAGCGCATTTTCCTACAATGATTTGGTGCCTGCGAACGGACGCAGTCAGATGTTGAATATCACCGTTACCCTGCGCGACGCGGGTATTGTCACGATCAATGGCTTGCAACTGTCGTCGGCGACAACCGCGCAATCCCTGCACGACGGCTTGTATTTCGAGGATTCCACACCGAAGGCGGCATCGGGTGACGTCAACGACGACGGCACCGTCAACACCGTTGACGTGCGCTTCATTTTGAAATCCACTCTCGGCGGCGGATTGAGCGCGTCGCAACAAGCGGCGGCGGATGTCAACGGCGACGGCAAGGTGAACACCGTCGACTGCCGCGAGCTTTTGAAGGTGTTGCTCGCATGATGCGTTATATTCTGCAGATTTTCACGGGGAATTACGATGCCCCGTTGTACACCGCCGCGCAAATCCTTGAGCGTTTGGACGATGTCACCGCGCGTTTGACGATCGACAAGCTGATCATCGGGTGGTATCCCGACGCGCAACTGTACAAACAAGTCGGTGCCTATTTGCGAAACAAAAACATCGATATGTTTCTTTGGTTGCCCGTGTTTTCGGAAACGGGCGAGTTTGTGCCGATGGACGCGGCGGTGGATCTGTGGGGACGCCCCATTCAACCGCCGACCGTCCAAGAAGGCGAGAGCTTTTCGTTTTGCTGTCCGTCCTCGCCGCGCAATCTCGACGCGGTCAAGACGGTGTATGACCGTCATTTCGCCGATTGCGGCTTTGCGGGCGTGTTCCTTGATCGCATTCGCACGCACTCGTTTGTCGGCGGTGTTGAGGGCGTGTTGAGCTGTGGTTGCGCGCGTTGCCGCGCGCTTTACGACGCGCACGGCGTGTCGCTTGACGACGTAGCGACCGATTTTGAACGAGACCGCGATCGGATATGGGACGTTGTCGCCGCCGATCCCGCAAATGGGTTCGTGTTTCGAAGCGAGTCGACGGCGCGCTTTTTGAAAGCGAAAGCCGCCGTTGTCGCCGACGGCGTGCGGGAGCTTTGCCGCCATTTTCACAGCAAAGGCTTGGAGGTCGGACTCGATTTGTACGCGCCGCTGATGAGCGCGTTTGTCGGACAGGACTATGCGCTTTTGGTGCAAGACGCCGATTTTATCAAGCCGATGCTCTATCGCCGCACCGACGCTCCCGCAGGCATCGCGTACGAATACGCGTTGCTCAAACAACTGGCGCCGCAAGCAACGGGGTATCCGTCTTTCGAATGGGATGCGGCATTTTTAGAAGCGCAACTGACACCGCTCAAAGCTCTTCCCTGCGCGGTGTATCCCGGCATTGAGATCAATCACCGCGCCGACATCGCCCCGACCGACGACGCGTATGTCACCGAATCGCTTCGCGTGTTGCGCGACAGCGGCATGACGGGCGCGACCCTGTCGTGGGATGTGATGCTTGCCCCCGACGCACATTTGCAAGCGGCGGCAACTTTATAAAATGCGAAAAGAGTCTGTGGTGTTCACTTTGAACGCCACAGACTCTTTTTTTGATTTATTCTTCCACTTCGGTGAGGTCTTCGTCTTTGATGACCTTCATCTCTTTGCGGTTGAAAATGTCGTACATCACAGGAACCACAAACAACGTCATCAACGTGGCATACACCATGCCGCCGATGCAGACGATGGCAATGGGTTGCATCAATTCGTTGCCGCTTCCGAGTCCGATTGCCGTCATGACAAGACCCAAAATCGTGGTCAGCGACGTCATCAAAATCGGACGCATACGCGTCACACCCGCCTCGATGAGTGCTTCGCGTTTGGGCATGCCGTCGGCGCGCAACTGATTGATATAGTCCACCAGCACGATGCCGTTGTTGACGATGATACCCGTCAGCATGACAAAGCCGATGACGGAGATAACGCTGACTTCAAAGCCCGTGATCAGCAACGCGAGGAAGCCACCCGTGAACGCCAGCGGGATTGTAAACATGACGATGAACGGAGATTTCAGCGATTGGAACTGCGCAACCATCACCAGATACACCAGCAACACACCCAGAAGCAGCATCAGCACCAACTGCTCCATCGCTTCCATGATGGTTTCGTTTTCGCCCGTGAATTCCACCGTCACAGCCGGATCCATCTCCATGTCAGCGACCAATTTTTGCGCCTCCGACGTGAGAAGCGTCACGTTGTAACCATCCGCGACCGTTGCCGTCACCGTCATGTAACGGCGTTGCTCCAAACGGTTGATCGAACTCGGGGTGACCGTTTCTTCCACCGAAGCGATCTCGCTGAGCTTCACCTCTTGTTCGGTGCCGTCACGGCCCGTCACGGTGAAGGTCAGGTCTCGGATCTCGGCAGTCGAAACATCGTCGCCGCGCAACACGATCACATCGTACAACTTGCCGTTATCGGTCAAGGTCGTGGCGGTGGTGCTGTTGGTCAGTGCCGATGCCACCTCGGTGAACACCTGCGCAACCGTCAAACCTTTTTGAGCCGCCTTTTCCTTGTCGACCGCGAAATGCAATTCTTTATCGGCATCTTCCATGCCGTTCGAAACGCTTTCAACACCCTCGATCGTGCTCAAGGTATCCGCGATCTCCTGTGCCGTTTCACGAATGGCATCCAAATCCTCGCCGAACACGTTGACCGACACACCTGAGCCGCCGAGCATGCCCATCATGGAATCCATGCCCGAGCCGCTTGCCGTGACGGTTCCGTCCAAGCCTGCACAACACTCGTTGATTTCGAGCGCGATATCGCCGCTCTTCTTCAAATATTTCTCGTCCAAAATGACATACATCGTTGCGGAGGTCGCGCTTGCTTGACCCGTCATCGCATCGCTCTCGAGCATCGCACCGACCGTGTCGACACCTTCGATTTGCGCGATGATTTGAGCCGCTTTATCCGTCACCGTTTTGGTGTGTTCCAACGTCGAACCCTCTTCGGTCTGCACCGACACGGTCAACTGTGTCGAGCTCATCGCCGGCATAAAGGTGAAGCCGCGCATAAGCGCGAGCACCGTGCTTGCCGCAAGCAACACCACCGCCACAAGCAACACAAGCGGCTTCACGCGAAGCGATCCGCTCAACAGGCGGCGATAGATACGCAGGAACACATCGAAAATTCGATCGGGTTTTTCTTTGGTGTTTTTGAGCAACGACGCACCCATCGTCGGCACCAACGTCAATGCCACGATCAAGCTCGCGATCAACGCATAGCCGAGGGTGAGCGCCATATCCATAAACAATTGACGCGTGAGACCTTCCACGAACACGATCGGCAAGAACACACATGCCGTCGTGAGGGTCGACGCCACGATCGCGCCCGACACTTGCGTCGCGCCCGACACCGCCGCACGCAACGGGTCAACACCTTTATTGCGCAAGCGGTAAATATTTTCAAGCACAACAACCGAGTTATCAACAAGCATACCGATCGACACCGCGAGTGCCGACATCGAGATCATGTTCAGGGTGATACCCGAGAAATACATCAGCACGATTGCAAACAATACCGACAACGGAATGCTGCACAGCGTGATGAGCGTGGGGCGAAGGTCTTTGAGGAAAATGAACAGCACGATCACCGCAAACAGCGCGCTGAGGAACAGGTTTTCCATGATCGAATCGACCATCATAAAAATGTAGTCGCCTTGATCCATCAACGTCGCAAATTCCAAGCCTTCATATTCCGCACTCAATTTATCAAAGCGGTCGTACAAATTCTCGGACACCTCAGCGGTGGCGTAGGTCGATTGCTTCGAGAAGGACAACAACACACCGTCGTTGCCGTTGACGCGCGCGTAAATCTCGTCGCGGTTATCCGTCTTTTCAACGGTCGCCACATCCGACAAACGGATCGGCTCAACGCCGTCCATGTTCAAATCGAGCAGCACCAAATTTTGCAGATCCTCGAGCGATTCCACCTCGTCACCCACGCTGACGAGAGTGTCGACGCCGTCATTCGAAGCATAGCCCGCGGGCATCGAGAAGTTTTGCGCCATCAACAGCGACGCAACCGTATCCATCGACAGGATCGTCGTCATATCCGCGCTTTCGTACGCCGTTTTACGTCCGTCCTCGACCGCTTGCAAGCCATCGTCAATCGCGGTTTGCGCCTCGGTCAATTGCATTTCGCCGATCAACAATTGCGTCGTCGCATCGCTCATTTGAAGCATCGCCGCCGTCTTTTGACGTGCCAATTCTTCATACGCCGCGTTGATTTGCAACTGTCCTTCGTCGAGTTGCGTAAGCGCGTCTTCCAACGCCGCAATACCTTCGTTGATTTGTGCCTTGCCGTTTTGCAATTCTTCAAGCGAGCTGTCGATCACGTCGAGGCTCATGCCCATTTCCGAGAGAAGCGCATCCGCGGCACCGAGGCCCGCGTCCGCACCTGTCACGATCGCTTGCAAACGGAGGATCTCCCCCGCCAGCGTCAATTGCGTCAGGCCGCGCGCGGCAAGCTGTGCCTCGCACGACGCAATGCCCGCTTGTGCGGCAACATAGGAATCTTCCGCTTCCAGTGCCGCGATCGCCGCTTGTTTTTGTTCGTCGGTCAAAACGGGATCCGTCTCAATTTGCTCGCGCTTTTGTTCATATTCCGATAAGGTTGCCGAATGCTCTTCGAGCGCGGTTTGCACACCCTGCAACACCGCCAGTTCGGTTTCTGCCGACAATTTTTCCGTCTCCAATTGCTTGAGAGTGGTTTGAATGGTCAGCAGTTGCGTTTCGGTTTCCTCCAAAACGGCAAGTTGTTCGTTCAACGTTTTGATTTGCGCGTTCAATTCCACGCGTGCGGCATGAAGCGCCGCTTGTTGTTTGTTGAGTTCACCCTCGGCGGCGGCGGTTTGATCGTTGAGTTCTTCCTTGCCCGCTTCGAGTTCTTCCTTGCCCGCTTCAATCTCAGCTTTGCCGCTTTCGATCTCGGCTTTACCCGCTTCCAGCTCGTCGAGCGTTTCGTCGAGCGTTTTATCGATTTGCTCACGCAAAGTCTTGTTCAAGGTATCAATTTTCTTTTCATCGAGCGTCACTTGCACGGTTTCTTCAAGCAAACCCGACACGGAGATGCTCGCAACACCCGCCGTGCCTTCCAGCGCAGACAGCAGCGTCTTTTCCGTGAACTCCGACAGTTGAGCCGTGTCCATGCCCTCGACATTGACTGCCGCGACCATCACGGGAAGCATATTCGGATTGATTTTCAAAATTGTCGGCGTGCCCACCATGTCATCCCACGAACCTTCGATCATGCTGATCTTTTGCAGGATGTCGACGGTGATGCTGTCCATGTTGACGTCATCTTCAAATTCCAAGATGACCGTCGAATAGTTTGAGCCGGACGTAGACGACACCGATTTGATATCTTCAAGCGTCGCCATCGATTGTTCGAGCGGTTTGGTGACCGCCTGTTCCACCTTTTCGGGCGTTGCGCCTGGGTAGGTCGTCAGCACAAGCACATACGGCAGATCAATGCTCGGAAGCAAGTCGGGTGTCATGCGGGTGTAGGACACCACACCAAGCACGAGCACCACGATGACCGCCACCAGCACGGTCAAAGGTTTTTTTACACTGAATTTCGGCATTGAATGCACCGCTTTCTTTTTTCACATATGTATTCGATTATATTATAAAATATTGCTTTGAAAAGTACAATGCCCAAAACAATCCTATCTGTAAATTTTTCTTTAATTTTAACAAAAAAGCGGTGTGCCGCGCACACCGCTTTCGTTATTTACAGTACCTCCGTCCAAGCGGCTTCTTTAAAGCCGACAAGCACAAAATTATCCCCGACCAACAACGGACGCTTCACAAGCATACCGTCCGTTGCGAGAAGCGCCAGCATCTCATCGTCACTCATTGTCGGGAGTTTGTCTTTAAGCCCCAACGATTTATAAAGCAATCCGCTTGTGTTGAAAAATTTCTTGAGCGGCAACCCGCTTTTGCGATACCACGCCGTCAATTCTTCCACAGAAGGGTTCTCTGTTTTGATATCGCGCAAATCATACGTCGCGCCGCGCGCATCTAAAAATGCTTTTGCTTTTTGACACGTCGTGCATTTGGGGTAACAAATATATACCATCACATTTCCTCCTTGTGCCATCCAAAGTCATTATGATAAATCATTTGCCGCGTCATGCCGCCGTCAATGCAAATGTTTTCGCCCGTGATAAAACCCGCCATATCCGAGCATAAATACAGCACCATATTCGCAATATCGGGCGGGTTTCCGACACGTCCCGCGGGTTGTTGCGTCGCGTCCGCGCCGTCGTATACCGTGTAGTCGTTGTCGATCCAACCGGGTGAGATCGAATTGACGCGTACCTTGCCCGCCAGACTTACCGCCAGTGCATGGGTCAGCGCGGCGATCCCGCCTTTTGCCGCGGTGTAGCTTTCGGTTTGTGGTTGACTCATGCGATCGCGTGAAGACGAAATGTTGACGATCGCGGCGCCGTTTGCAAAATGCGGCATGAACAGTTTCGAAAGATAAAACGGCGCGGTGATGCCGACTTTCAGCGCTCGCTCGAAATCTTCGTAAGAGCCGTTGTCGATGCCGCACATGAGGGGCGCGGCGTTGTTGATAAGATAATCCACGCGCCCGTGATCGGCGATGACCTTTTGCGCAAAGGTTTCGAGTGTCGTTTTGTCGGCGAGATCGCCGACAAAACCGTCGTTGTCGAGTAAATCGATCACACACACGGTCGCACCCGCCGCACGAAATTGCTCGGTGATGCATTTACCGATGCCACGCGCACCGCCTGTCACCACGACGACTTTATTTTTAAAATTGAACATATTCGATCACCGACTTTTCACGCTGTCATAATACTGCGCAATATGTTTCCAATCCTCTTTTTGCTGTTCTATCGGACGATTGATATTTGAATTCGCGCCTGGATGATACACAGGGAACACACGAATCGTCATATCCTCTGCGCGAATTTGATATGTGTGTTGCATGATCGACGCAAACGAGGCGACACTCGACTTTTGAGGGTCGCAACATTCAACCGTCAACCCATCCATACAAAACATCGCCTCAAATGCGGCTCGTCCGAGAACAATGATAACTTTCGGGCGAACAATACAAATCAGCCTTGCCATGAATTTGTTCACACAAATCGGGAGCCAACCGCTGTGCATGCCGCCCGTCGTCTTTTGCTTGCGATAGCAATTGGCGGCGTTGGTAAAAAACAGCGGCACATCTTTTTGATCAATATTGATTCCAAAAGTACTTTCAAACAAATCGCGCAACGCGCAATCGGTATGGTTTTTATACGTTCCCGCTTTCCACATCGTTAAAAAGAAGTCGTTGTCTTCTTTCTGCCCGTAATCTTGACCAATCACCATAATATCGGCATCGAGATTCCCGTGCCACCGATTCCAAAAATTCACATACGGCGTATCACTACGAAGTCCGTGATCATCATTTTCCAAAAGTTCACTGTTCGTGCAGTGCGGTTTCACAAGCATATTTTCGCAAAGGTGACATTCACTCACCTCTTTTGCAAGACTCGCAAACAGCGCTTGTTTATTCATGATTTTTACTCCATTTCATTTTCGATCCACGCCATCAAGAGATTGACGATCTTTTCCTGTTGCGCGGCGGTAAGTGCAACGCCTTTCGGAACGTGATACCATTTTTGCAGGCATCCGCGACAACAACATGCGCACGCATGTTGCGCGACAAATACGGGATGTCCGCGCATCGGCGTTTGTTTGCCGTCGTTCGGGATCGTCGCGGGCGCCAATCGCGTGCGTACAAATTCGGCGGCATGCAGGCGAATCGTCGGCAATCCTTTGTCGGCGATGTACCGCTTATCCGATTCCGAAAGTCGAAATCGCGCGCGAAAATCGGAACGCTGTAAGCGCAAAAGTGCTTGTTCAATCGTAGCCATCGTGTGAACCTCGTTGCTGTGATATATCCTTATTGTATCACCGCCGCCATCCAAACGCAAGAGAAAGCCTGTACAGATATACATATTCTTCTTTACATCGTTACATACTGTTTATACTAACACGATAAAGAGAGGGACAAACCTATGGCGGAGCGGATCGGGGAATTTACCGTGTCGTTGTCATCGCGACCGACAGTTTGGAGTTCGGCGGCGGTTGTCGGCAAAAAAGAAGGCGAAGGGCCGATGGCGAAATATTTCGACGCAATTTTTGAAGATACACGTATGGGACAGGATTCGTGGGAAAAAGCGGAAAGTATGTTTCAAAAAGAAGCGCTGTCACATGCGTTGAATAAAGCCGGCATCGCACCATCGCAATTGCAATATCTGTTCGCAGGCGATTTGCTCAACCAATGCACGGCAAGTGCCTTCGGGTTGCGTGAAAGCGGCGTGCCGCTTCTCGGGCAATACGGTGCGTGTTCGACGATGGCACAAACGCTCGCCGTTTCGGCGGTGTTTGTCGACAGCGGTGCCGCCGATCTGTGCGCGGCGATAACATCGTCGCATTTTTGCTCGGCGGAACGGCAGTTTCGCTATCCCCTCGCCTACGGTGGCCAACGTACCCCGACCGCGCAATGGACCGCAACAGCGGCAGGATGCGCCGTTGTCGGTATGGGCGGAAAAGGCGCACACATCCGCGACATCTGCGCAGGCCGCGTCGTCGATCTCGGTATCACCGACGCCAACAACATGGGCGCCGCGATGGCACCTGCCGCGGCGGATACGATGGTGCGGTTTTTGGATGATACGGGTACGAAGCCGTCGGATTATGATTTGATTTTGACAGGTGATCTGGCGCATTGCGGGACGCGATTGTTTCAAGATTTGCTCTCGCGAAAAGGGATTGTACTGGGTGACAATTATAACGATTGCGGTATGATGATATTCGATCGCCAAACACAGGATGTGCATGCAGGCGGATCGGGTTGCGGATGCGCCGCATCAATCTTGTGCGGATATGTATTGCCGGCGCTCGAACGCAAAGAGCTTCACAATGTTCTGTTTATGGCGACGGGGGCGTTGATGTCCACAACCTCTTCGAAACAAGGCGAAAGCATCCCCGGCATCGCGCATTTGTTGCATCTGACAAGCGAATAAACGCGAATACCCCTGCGGAATCCGCAGGGGTGTTTTTGGTTTGTGCGTTCATGCGTGTTTTCATCAAAATCACAAATTCACAAAGAAAGAAAGGCTTTGCAACATCCCGAGAGGGAAACTCGCAAAGCCAATCACAAAACTTTCCATTCTTTTTGCCTGTCGCCGCACAATGTTTCTGTCCTCTATGGAATTACACTACTCTCAAACGGATCCACAATAACCATCATACCGTTATCGGTTTTAGTCCTCTATGGAATTACACTACTCTCAAACCGTGGAACAATCCCAAACCGAAAGGAGTTAGTTTTAGTCCTCTATGGAATTACACTACTCTCAAACAATGACCCACTCGGCGTCTGCAATCGCTTCGGTTTTAGTCCTCTATGGAATTACACTACTCTCAAACATCGCGAATACGCAGAATAGAACGAAACACGTTTTAGTCCTCTATGGAATTACACTACTCTCAAACGCGTGACCACTTGCGGCTCATGAGCCACTCTGTTTTAGTCCTCTATGGAATTACACTACTCTCAAACTCTATGGGTGTTTGCGGTATTTGTGGTCTTGTTTTAGTCCTCTATGGAATTACACTACTCTCAAACGGCGCGCTTTACATCTTTACCTGACAACTCGTTTTAGTCCTCTATGGAATTACACTACTCTCAAACATATTCATCGATCACATACGCGCGACGATGGTTTTAGTCCTCTATGGAATTACACTACTCTCAAACGTGACAGCAAACAATGTCGAGCGACTGCAAGTTTTAGTCCTCTATGGAATTACACTACTCTCAAACTTAGATGAGCATTTGGAAGTATTCAAAAAGTTTTAGTCCTCTATGGAATTACACTACTCTCAAACCGAATACGTTTAACGTGCTTTCCTCTTGTGGTTTTAGTCCTCTATGGAATTACACTACTCTCAAACTGCTCCTCCCACTCGTCGCCATATTTTCCGGTTTTAGTCCTCTATGGAATTACACTACTCTCAAACGCATAATCACATGCTCCTTTCTTTGTGACGGGTTTTAGTCCTCTATGGAATTACACTACTCTCAAACCTCAAATTTCAAACCTACATTTGAAAAACGGAGTACGAATCCGCATGGATTTGAGAAATTCCATAAAGAACATCTAACCGATTACAGTATACTGCTTTTTTTACCGAAACGCAATCAAAATTCACACAAATCTCGGTCAATTGTTACTCGCCGTTCCTCCGAAAGGCGAGAATGCGCATACGATTCCACCATCAACACCTTGTATTCGTGAGATAGCGCGGTTTGCATGAATGACGCGACGATTTCATCCGAAAACCAATTTCGCATATTGACGGTTATAAACAACTTATCCCCATCAAACTCACGCACCAACTCCATATAATCCAGCACTTTCTCCATTTCGCCGCTTTCGCCTTCATACTCTTCTCGCAAAGCAATTCCAACCGCTTTCAAAAGCGATGCCACCGTTAATTTGGAAACAACAATATCACACGGGAAAGCAAACGCCCAGTCATCTATGGTTGTTTCGATCTCTGTCAACAATGTTTGCGTTTCCAAATATTGCTCTTCGGAAAGTGCGGACTGTTCCAGCGACGCACTCACCTTGTTCAAAAGCGATTTTTGATTCAATTCAAAATGCAAAAAATCGGAAATCATCACAACATGTTTCGACAAAGAAATCGGTCGATTTGAATCGGACAACACAACTGCCGTTTTGACGCCTTCCGTTGCCAAGCGAATGTCTGTCAACACACGCCGAAACAGTCTTTGGTTTTCAATCACCAAAACCGGTACCGTTGGTGCAGGCCATTCGAAAACAGTTTCGATTTCAGGATATACCAACCTCATAAAATCACCAGTCTTTCGTCACTGTCGAGCAACTCGCTATGATGCTCGCCGACAAGATATTCCATTTTTGAGAATTGTTTTTCCGTAACCGATAACATTTGCACAATTCCCGAGGATGGTTTGTTTTTGCGAATGAGTTCCATTGCCGCTTGCTCTGCCGACGGCGTCACAAACAACCGACAATAGACCGATTCTTGCAGCATGATAAAGCCGTTTTTCAGCAAGGTTTTTCGAAAACGGCGATATTCTCGTTTATCTTCGGTTGTTTCGGTCGGAAGATCAAAAAATACTATCAAACGCATAAATCGGTAACTCATACATCATAAAAATGAATATGTGACATGTCGGCATGATTCAATGCCGCGAACACGCTGTGTGTATAAATTCGAATGGCATTGAGCACTGTCTGGTGACTGCCGTTGATTGAAACCGTATCGTTAAGAATGTTCCAAAGGCTGTGTTTTTGGACTCCTTCAAAAACAGCAAACGCCTCTGTTTTTACACGGCGATCCACAAGCACACGAAACGGTTCCATCAAATCGCAACTTAAATTATACGGGTTAAACATGTTGCTGTGAAATATACCCAATTGCGTGGTATATCCGCATGAAACAATCTCGCGATTGAACGCCGACAGTAATAATCCGTAACCGTAATTCAACGCCGCGTTGGTGACGCACTCTTGGCTGCGTGTAAAGTCCATTCCGAAAACCGCGTTAAAATACACCTTTGCGGCATGACCTTCGCGATTGGTGGCATCCCGCAATTCCACTTGCGGAATATAGGATCGAATCAACGTCGCTTCCTCTGTCTTTCCGAGTTTTTCGGCAAACTCCGCCTGTTTTCGAATCTTTTCACGCACAATTTCCGCCCATGCCATCCCTTTGATATCGTTCTCCCAAGCAATCTGTGCTTTAAGTTTTGAAGAACTGTCGTGAGAACCGTAATAAGGCTGCAATTCCGCCAACGGAGAACGTTTGTGGTCGCAAAAAACCACCCGAATCTTTTTTTCCACAAGGGCTTCCAACAAACAGCCTGTTAACGAAACTGCCGGATTCTCAACCACAAGCATGGCGATTTCGTCGAGGAAGATACGCTTGGTATCTTCCCCGCGAATCACCAGGGATCCCATTTTCAAATCCAATTTGCAACGAGACGAAATCACAACAATCCGCCAACTCATAACCACTCCAACAAATTACACGATTGATTTTGATGCAAACCGGACGCAGACATATCCACCACTCGAACATCGGTGTATTTCTTTTTCCAGTTGGACAACATCGAACTCAGCGTCGAAACCGCCGCTTTGGAGGCACCTCCGATCGCGCTTAAATCCGATCCGCTGATTCGACCGAACACCGACACGATTTGCAACAAACATTTTGCTTGTTCGATCACGTCCAGCTGTTTAAAACGTTGTTCGCCCGCTCGCAACGTCTCTGCAGGATTGGCCGGAGACTGCCGATAACATGAACTCTTGAGTTTTTCAAGAAGCACAACATAAAACGCCTCGTTTTCTTCTTTCGTCACACCGTCGTATTCCGCCGCATACACAAACTTGGGATTCGCTTTTGCTTTTTCCACCATTTTTTCAAGGCGCTTGACATACTTCTCCCACGTATAGCCCACGACCAACGGCATGAATGTTGCCACGCCTATTTTGCTTCCGCCGCTGGATTTTCCCGTTAAATAGGCACGGTAACTACCGTCAAACTCGAACACGGTGCCGATCTTGATCGGACGCATACCGAGTGGGAAGGAAATCCCCGACACGGTTTTTCCGACAATCGCCTCCACTGTCTGTTTGGCATAGTCCTGCGCATATTGCGCATCTGCAAGGACTTTATCTGCCACCAGCAATTCCACCGGCATCAGCATCACATCGATTTTCTTGCCGACGGTGTATTGGACGAACACAAAAAATGTGGCTGTTGTTTTGTTGTAACCGCCGTATTTCTCCGTGGGAAGATTTGCCTTGAGCGGTGTGAGTCCTTGTGCCGCTTTGCAAGGTTGTTGATCAAACAACCCGCCTTTTCGGCAAAACGCATAGCGTGTGAGATGGATGGCGTTCTTTTTATGCACAACCGTCTTCACATCTCCGAGCATTTTTGTGCCATCCCAAACAAGTTGGCCTGCGGTACCTTTCACCTCATGTGTGAACAACGTTTTCACTTTTAAGTTGTAGTCATCACGATGAGCAAAGAACCACTGCTTGGTAAACCGCTCGTTATACACATTACCAACCACAATGTTGAGATATGCATCTTTCGCATGGTGTAAATCGTTGACGGAACGCGATTTGAGCATGTCGAACTCTTGACGGAACTCTGACACCAATCCCGCTTTCACATACACGATCTTGGATTGAGGATATTTCTCCGAAAGAAGTGTCGCGAGCACTTTTGTGGATTGTCGTGTTTCAACCAACTGACGGTTGATAAATCCCCATTTCTCCGTTTCGGTGAACGGCTCGGCTCGGGTGAGGCGTTTGAACTTTTCTTCTGTCATCAACCCGCATTTTTGCAAATAGTCCCACCAATTCCGCATCGAATGCCGAATCTCCGATTTGATCGGATAGCGATCCCCTTTGTCGGCGTTTTCCGTCGACAACACCAGCACCTTGTTGTTTAAAATGCTGTCATCTTTCACTTTGGATTGCGGATAGATGTGATCGATATCATAGCTTTTGCTTGCGAGTTGAGACAATTCGATCGGTTTGCCCGAATAGATGCTTTTGCCGAGTTGCAAGTAGTACAAAAACAGTTTGTCACTTTGCAAACGATTTTCCGCCGCTTCGCCCATGCGATCGAGTTCTTCACTCAATCGACGCACATCTTCATCGCGGCACAGGCTGTACAGTTCACGAATTCTGTCGAGGCGGGTTTTGGTGCGTTTTCCTTTCTCTTCCGATTTTCCGCCGCGCGCCATTTCAATGAAAATCTTTTCGGGAGCGTGACCGGTGGTTTTCACAACATCCGCCACAATATCGAGAGTGCGTATGATCGGACGTTTCACCGCATTGGACACATACATCTCTTGTAAGCGCTTGTCCAACGTGAGGGTGTTGTGTTCATAATATTCCGCGCGAAGAGTCGCGATCTGATCGGCATAACTATACGCATCCGAAAGGACTTCCATCAACGTGACGTTTTCCGACCACATGCGTTCCAAAATCGTCATGGCTTCGCCTGTTACGCTGTCACAAGATGTGCCGTAAAGTTCGCAAAGCAATCGATACGACAATCGCCCGAAATCCTTAAAGCGCAAGGAGCCTATATACGTGCGATCTGCATTTGAAAGTGCCGAATATTCACGCTCAAGCCACAACATAAAGCGTCGCTTGCTTTCCGTATATGTGCGGCGTTCTATAATGCGTTCGACATCGTGCTCTGTCAACTGCTTAGTTTGTAACAGTCGCTGAAATGCCATGCGGGATGTTAACGACGACTTGATCGTATCGTCCACACCGCCAAGGGTCTCCAAATCCTCTTTTTCGTAATAATTATGAACAAGCAACCAGTCTTTGATGGCTTTCTTGGTTACCTTTTTGCGTGTAGCAAACAGTTCTTCAAACAAGTGTTGCTTAACATCCACGGGTAATCGCTTTCCGTTCACGCACAACGGGTTGATCTCATTCAGAAGTGAAAACGTTTCATAGCACAGCGACTGTTTCGGCAACACGTCCTCACTCGGTAGATAGGTGCACGTTGCGGTCATTCGATCGATAAAGGCTTGCTCGCTGGCTTCCAGATCCACCTTTTCCTCAAAATTCCACGGGTAAATCGCACCATCCGTCTTTCGCTTGATCCACGCATATCGGCTTGTACTGTTCAACGGGCCGACATAATACGGAACACGGAATTCAAAAACAGACAGGATTTTTTGAGCGGTGGTCATGCCGTCGATCTCTTGACTCAAAAACGGTAAATATTGCGACGCGTTGTCCAAGATCGCTTTCAATTCCAACCAATACACTTGATGCGGAATCACGCGATTGTCGGAATTGACTTGTTTTGGGCAAAGCACATTGTTTTCAATACGCATCATCAATTCCTCAAACATGGTGCGATCCGCGTCTTCCGGCTCGATATCTTTGACCAATGTTTTGGCATATTTGCAAAACTCTTCTTGCTTAGCGCAATTTCCCTTAGCGTAGGTTTCGTAGTTGGTTTTGTTTGAGCCGATTTTTCGGAACATCGCATAATAAGCATTGCGGTTGTATTTGCGTATCATATATTTCAAATTGCGCAAATCTTTTTGATGTTGTTCATAAACCGCGATTTTGGAGCGAGAAATATACATTTCGCCTTGCAAAATATCGCCCAATATTGCCCAATCAAACAGCGCTTTGGCTTTTATGATCACACCGGCATCGTCGCCGAGCGCGCCGAGAATCGGCGCCAATTCTTCGTCGCTTTTATCGAGTGAAAACGATTCAATTTCCGCGTATTCTTCATTGCAAAACAATGCTTTCGGGGCGATCTTGCTACCGCACAACAATTTTAAGAGTGATTCCCGATCGTACGACATTTGTTCTGCTTTGGGAACTCTCGGTGTTCCGAACAGTAACATCGAGAGTTCTTTATATTTTCTGCTGACGGTGATTTTCTGTTTTAATACCCCGCCAAACGCATTCAAATCCTCGCAATGCCACGGCTTTTCTTCCTCAAAACAGCCCATAAACTCTTGATAGATCGCCGTGATGTCCAGCAATTCACTCATGTTTTCTTTTGAGATTTCGCTGAGAAAATGGCCGCGATGCGCACACAACCACGCACACGCAATATACACAAGTCGCACATCGTGCGGGGCGGGATTTTCAATCAAATCCATGATTACATGATGGATGGTCGGGTACTGCTTATGATAATCGGTGTCTCGATAATCTTGATCTGCAAATAGTGCCACACCATGTGCGGCATCCTCGGGATAGCGGGCACTTTCTTTGATGCGCACGTAAAAATGCGGATCGATTTTCTCGATTTCATGCGCAAACAATTCTTGCAAAAGGCGAATTCGCTGTTGGCGGCGATCCAATCGACGGCGGGCGGTACGGAACGCGCGACGCTCATCGTTCAGTTGCGCCTCTTCGAACAAATGCACGCCCCACATCGGTTCACCATTGAATTTCTGCAAAGCATACTCTTCGTTTGTGACTGCGTAGCCGACCGATTCGGTACCGATATCCAATCCCAAAAAATACGGATCATTGAATTTTTTCATCTTGACATCCCGCCTTTTTGATGGTATTATAGCGTTGTCGATAGTCCTCTATCGAATTACACTACGAGTTCAAATAAAAAATTTTTCAAAGCGTCGGTTTATCCGACCTCACAGTGTGTGAGCCAAAAGACTCCGAGTCATCGGGGTCTTTTATATTTTCAGTATACACCCTGTCTTTTTACTTTTCAAGGACTATTCTTTACGTCAAAAACGAGGTGTCGCATTTTTGCGACACCTCGTTTTGTTTATGTTGTTCGTTTGAACGTCAAGCGTTGTTTCATCAAGCCGTGGCGGTTGCAATAGAGATAGAGCTGTCCTGCGCCGCGGATTTGAAAACGGGTTTCGGCGTTGCCTTCGGGATACCATTTCACGAGTTGAATGCGATCCCCCGTGACATACGCCGCGAATGACAGATAATGCGTTTTGGTCATCTCGTGGTCGATGTGAATGAAATGCTCATCCTCCACCTGCTCGATGACGACGGCATGCGCCTCGTCGGCATCCTCGGCTTCGAGCGGCGGAAGCACAATACCGCAACAGCTGATCACCGCATCACCCGTTGCATGCAAAATATTGCCGCACAGGGGGCATACATAAAACTTCGAGCGCAACAAATTCGCGGCGCGATTTCGGTTGATCACCATGTCGCCCGACATCAGTTCCACCACCGACACGCCGAGCGTTTCTGCAAGTGATTCGATCAACGTGATATCGGGCAAACCTTTGGCGGTTTCCCATTTGGAGACGGCTTTGTCGCTGACACCCAAGCGCGCGGCAAGTTCCGCTTGCGTCATCCCCCGCTCCTCGCGCAAGCGTTTGATCACCGCTCCTGTAATGTATGTATCCATCTTCGATCCCTCCCTGTCTCTCACGATACCACAACGATTTCCCAACCGCAACCTACGCATCGTGGAGCGGTGCTTCTTGTAATTTCTTAAAAACTGTGCTATACTTTTCGCAAACGAGGTGAATGGCTTATGGCAAAAACCGATTATGCCGCTTTATATCACAAGATCGACAGGGTGCTTGGCTCGCTGACACCGCTGACGGTGGATTGCGGTTTGCTGTGCGGCGGCGCATGCTGCAAAGGTGATGCGCAAACAGGGATGCGTTTGTTTCCGCACGAGGAAAGTCCGCTCCCTGTGACGGCGCTTGAAAACGGTGTGCGCCTTGCGGTATGCGACGGCACATGTGACCGCGCGACGCGACCGCTTGCTTGTCGCATCTTTCCGTTCTTCCCCACCATCGACGAGAAAGGACGCATCTTTGTCGAAGCGGACGACCGCGCCAAACGTCTGTGCCCGCTTCTCATCCACAGCGACGAGATCGTGTTTGATAAACGGTTTTTCAAAGCACTCAAAAAAGTGGGGAAACTTCTCGCTAAAGACGATGAATGTCGCACGTTTTTGGAGGAATCCACCGCCGAAATTGATACCTATCGCGCATTTTTGGGAGGGACGGACTGATGGCTTCGCAATGTGAATATTGTGCATATTACACGTACGACGAATACGACGACTGGTATGTCTGCGAAATGAATTTGGACGAGGACGAAATGGTGCGCTTTTTGAGCGGTCACACCAAAGAATGTCCGTATTTCCGCGACGGCGACGAATACGCCGTGGTGCGCAAACAAAATTGATGCATAAAAAAACGGTGCTGTTTTTCAACAGCACCGTTTTTGTTTTTACAGAATCATCTTGCCCTCAGCATCGAAGGTATAGCGTCCCGCAGGCACCAAGCCATTGGTCCGGTTTTCGCCGATCGTGTAGGAGGTGTTCTTAACCGCCTTGAGCGACGAGTTGATGTAGTAGAGGTTGCCCTCGTCATCCTGCACGACGCCCGCGTAAGTCGCAACGCCGCCCACGTAGTAACGGATGTTACCGTCGCTGTCTTTGATCAAGCCGTTCTTGACGTTGGAAGCCGTGGTCGTGGTAGTCTCAGCTTGCGACGTCGAGGTCGTGGTGGTCGTCACCGCCGTCGAAGACGTCGGCGGATTGATCATCTTACCCTCGGCATCGAAGGTATAGCGTCCCGCAGGCACCAAGCCGTTGGTGCGGTTTGCGCCAATCGTGTAGGAGGTGTTTTTGATCGCTTTGAGCGACGAGTTGATGTAGTAGAGGTTGCCCTCGTCATCCTGCACGACGCCTGCGTAGGTCGCGACGCCGTTGACATAGTAACGGATGTTGCCGTCGCTGTCTTTGATCAGACCGTTCTTGACGTTGGAAGCGGTCGTCGTGGTGGTCTCAGCTTGCGCCGTCGAGGTCGTGGTGGTCGTCACCGTCGTCGAAGACGTCGGCGGATTGATCATCTTACCCTCGGCATCGAAGGTATAGCGTCCCGCAGGAACCAAGCCGTTGGTGCGGTTTTCGCCGATCGTGTAGGACGTGTTTTTGATCGCTTTGAGCGTCGAGTTGATGTAGTAGAGGTTGCCCTCG
>JAZTZV010000096.1:0-14520 GCA_045637645.1 Acutalibacteraceae bacterium
GACGAGCAATGCTCGCCCCTACAAAATCCCGTAGGGGATGGCGCTTGCTGCTCCCGCCTATCCAATGCGATTCATCACACCTCACTTTTTCACTCTTACATCTTACTTATTACTTTCTCATCCCCCCTCTCTTTTCGCCAAAATACACAAACGTCCTTGTGTAAATTATATAAAAATATATAATTCCTTTTGTGCATCGTTGACCTTTCTTTCGATTCGTGCTACAATTATAATATTGTAAGTTCATGAAAGGAAGTGTATTTTCTTGGGAATCGTCCGCGATTTCTTCGGCACTCTCAGAGATGCCGGAAGCAACGTCCGTAAGTTTATGTTCTGCGTATTCTTAAACGGCGTTATCCTGTCCGCCCTCAACGTTATGCTGGGCATCCATTACAAAAACATCGGCCTTACAGAGGACGTTATCGGCACTCTTATGGCCCTCAAAACCTTCGGCTCGGCTATCGGCGCTCTTTCTGCCGTCGTCGTAATCGAAACTTTAGGCACACGCAAAGCGCTGACAACAGCCTTCATCACAATGGCGATCACAGGCTTCTGCTATGTAAACATCACATCCAGCATGCTGGTTATGCAGGTCACATCGCTGATTTTCGGCATCGCACAGGTTGTTTTCACAGTTTCTCAGGCTCCATTCTATAAAAATAACAGCGATGAGCGCACAGCTGTCGGCATTTTCTCCCTCAACTTTGTTATGAGCAATCTTGCAATGTTCTCGGGCAGCTATGTTTTCGGCTATCTTTCCGACGGCTTCGCCCTTCTCGGCGGCGAGATTTTCGGCTCACAGATGGCTCTCAACATCGGCTTTGCAGGTCTTCTCCTCGCCCCTCTCGCAATCGTACGCATTGACTTCGGCAAGGAGCATCGCCTCCAGAAGAATGAGCACAAGCCTACTCTCAAGGACTATGCCAACGCCATGAACAGAGACGCATGGATGTATATGGCGAAGAAGGCTCTCATCGGCATGGGCGCAGGTCTCGTCATCCCATATTTCAGCGTTTATATCAAGTACAGCCTCGGCGTTACAGACTCTGTCGTCGGCTCTATCATCGCATTCTCCCAGTTCGGTACAGTTTTGGGCGGCTTGCTCATCCCAAGCCTTTCCAAGCGCTTCGGCCGCGTAAAGATGGCGATTTTCTGCCAGCTTATCTCGATTCCGTTCCTCTATTCCATTTCGTATACACAGGGTATCGCAATGATGGCAATCAGCTTCTTCTGCCGCAATACCTTTATGAATATGACAAGCCCACTCTTGCAGACAATGGAAATGGACCTTGTTGCCCCTGAAAACCGCACAATTATGAGCTCGATGGCAACTCTTGCAGACAGCCTTTTCCGCGCTCTCGGCACACAGCTCGGTGGTATTCTTATGGTCAAGATTTCTTACGAATTCCCATACTATCTCACAATTCTTACATATCTTCTCAGCACACTTGTCATCTACTTCGTCTTCGGCAAGAACAAGAAGTACAGCGAATTGCACTAATAATCGCTTCGCTCTCCCCATTGAGCATCGAAATAATAACACAAAAGCCACTCACCCGAGTGGCTTTTATTTTTTGCAGCCTTCCCCTTGCCTCCCTCTGATGAGGGAGGTGTCACGCAGTGACGGAGGGAGAGAGCCTCCCCTGTGCAAGGGGAGGTGCCGAGTATGACGAGGCGGAGGGGTTGTCCACCTATTCAATGTGATTTATCACACCTTAATTCTTCACTATTCATTCTTCACCATTCACTAAAAAAGCTCCCCTTTCGGAGAGCTTTTTCCATTTATCCAACAAGATTTTTCTGTTTCCAGCCGCCCTTTCTCCATCTGAAGATGAAGCAGATGCCGCGGAAGATTTCGTCGGTCGCCTGAGCCAGCCATACGCCCACAAGGCCGAGACCGCACACAACGCCGAAAATATAGGAGAAGAGCACAGCCACGAGCCATGCCGAAATTACGCCCATCATAACAGGGAACTTGATGTCGCCTGCCGCCTGCAGACAGCGGACGAAGCAGATATTCAAGGCGCGTCCCTGCTCGAGCACAAGGTCAATCATCATAACCATTTTGCCCATCTTCAGCACCTCAGGGTCAGAGGAGAACAGGCCGAAGAAGAAGTCAGAAAACAGCACGATAATTGTGGATGCCACAAGGGAAGAGAGCATCGAAGCTCGCACAGTCTTCCATACACGCTTGTCTGTTTCCTCGATTTGTCTTGCACCCAGCATATGCCCAATCATAACCTGAGTTGCCTGAGCCAGAGCCGACGTGAGAATATATGTAACCATGGCAAGCATGGAAACGTAAACTTTTACAGTGATAGTCGTTGTGCCGAAAAGATTGATAAAGCCCATGATGACCACCTGCGAAAGGCTGTAAGCGAAGTTTTCGCCGGCAGACGGCAAGCCGATGCCAAGCTGTTTTTTGAACAAATCGACAGGGAAAGGCTTGAGAGTTTTGAAGTTAATGCCCTTTCCGACGCACTTTCTGAACATAAATATCATAAGCGATACGCCCACAAGACGGCTGACAGTTGTGGAGATAGCAACACCCGCAACGCCGAGAGCAGGGATAGGACCAATGCCGTTGATAAGTATCACGTTGCCGATGATGTTGAGAATATTCATCACAACATTGGCAATCATACTTTCCTTCATAAACTTATTGGAGCGGAGCAGAGCGGCAAAAGTCATACTCATCGCCTGCAGGAAAATGAAGGAGCCTGTCAGAATAATATAGATTTTCGCCTCAGGCAATACCTCGCTTGGCACACTCATAAGGTCGAAGAAAACGCCGTGGAAAAGGAAGATTATAAGGCTGATAGCAACAGAAATTACAAGGTTTACTATAACTGACAGCGAGTAAATCTGCTCAACCTTGTCCTCCTGCTTTGCGCCCTTGTACTGTGTGATAAGAATGATGGAAGCGGTGCACAGCACGTTGAATGCGAGGACGAGGAAGTTGAGAATCTGATTTGCGTTGCCGACAGCCGCAACAGCCGTCTGCGAATATTTGGAAATCATCATCTGGTCGATATTGCCCATCAGCATCTGCAGAATGAGCTCAACAAAAATCGGCCATGTCAGCGAAAAAAGTACGCCCGGACGTTTGAAAATAGCCATATTTTTCTCCTTTATGTAATGTATGATAATGTGTTAAATATTGCGGTACGTCATAAATGCCGTCCCCTACGCACATTCCCCTTGCCTCCCTCAGACGAGGGGGGTGGCTGAGCAAAGCGAAGTCGGGGGGGAGAGCGAACTCTGTCCAATCCGCCTCAGGCACTTTAATGCAACATGAATATTATATCGTCAAATGGCGGCCCTGTCAATTATGCGATGTGCAAAAGATTTTGAATTTCGGATGAATATTTCCCGCCTCCTCTTGCTAAACGCCCCCGTATATTGTATAATTTTAGCATTATAAACAGGAGAAATATACCCCTTTTATGAAGAATAATAAGATTTTCAAACGAATTTTTGCCACCTTTTCGGCAATTCTTATCATTTTTGCCCTTATTTTCCTTGTTTCCTACCTTGTGCGCTATACAAAGAGTTTCCACGCACTGAACTCAAATGGTGAGCGTGTGGTTTTCGACACTCAGGTCAGGGATATTGTGGGCAAACTTGACAGACAGCTTGCCATGGAAGGCTATAATATAGTGTCCCGCACGGTCGACAGCCCCGAAATCCACGGCGGCATTGAAATGATGGAGTACAACGGCGTTGGTATGCGCCTTATCAAGCTGACCGCCACTTACGCCAGACAGATGCAGGTCGTCAGCCACGAAAAGACCCCTTATCAGCAGCTGATTTATGGTCTTGAAGACAAAATCGGTCGCCTTCCCTCTGTATTTTATGCCCTCGACAAGGTCAAATATATCGGTGCCCGTGAGGAAGATGCCGAAACAGCCACAGTTGAATGCCGTTTTATGCTGGTGAAGGACAATAAGGACCGTATTTTCGGCGGCGATTATTACACATATGCCTGCACGATGGCTCGTAAAGATGTGTCGACACACAACTTTTATGACGAAGCAGGGCTTCTCATCGGCACACAGGAGCACATTAGTCTGCGCGAAAGCCGCAATTTCGTCGGTGACCTTGAATGGCTCAAAAGCAAAGCCTACAATAACTACGTTTCCCGAATGGAAATCACCAGTTCTTTTGAATGGTATGAATAATGTAAAACCACCCATAAGGGTGGTTTTTTAGGTTATAAGTAAAAGTGAAAAGTGAAGAAGTAAGGTGCCTGCGGCGCTATTTAACAGGCGGAATGTCATACTCAAGGGCATTAGCTCCGTGTCGCAGCAGCTCCCCTACAAAGCCTCTTGGCTCCCTCAGACGAGGGAGCTGGCAAAACCGTAGGTTTTGACTGAGGGAGAGAAACATAACAACTACCCCTCCGTCTTTTGGCTTCGCCAAAATCCAGCTCCCCTGTCAAGGGGAGGCGAGAACTTGCTCCGCTTCTTTTTCTTCCCCCGGTAGAACCGGGGTTTATTTCCACACCTAAAGGCACCAACAAAAGAGCATTGTTCACGAGAATGAACAACGCTCTTTTGTTATGTTACATATAACCAACCGACAGCAAAGGCGGTCAGTACAACGAGGAAGCCAACGTTGTAAGCGGTGAACTCGAGCAGATACCGCTTGCCCTGTGTACGGTTGTGTTTCATAAATTCACGATAGGTGATCAGTGACGCAAGCGAGGCAATCAATGTACCCACGCCGCCGATGTTGACACCCATCAACAACTCGCGGTAATTATCCGTGAACTGCGACAGTAAAATCGCCGACGGCACGTTGCTGATGACTTGGCAGGACAGCACACTGAACACCAATGTGCTTTGACTCATCAACCACGAAAACAACGCTCGTACAGGCTCAATACGCGCCATATTCCCCGAGAACACAAAGAAGAAGACGAATGTCAAGAGCAAGGGGTAATCGACGTCTTTGAGTGCTTTACGGTCGACAAACAGCAACACGGGCGGAATCACAAGCAAGCCGATCCAATACGGAATGCCGCGGAACACGATCGCGATCGACAACGCAAACAGCGCGAGATACAACACGGTCTTGCGCTTGTGCGGCACCATACGCTGTTCGGCAAGCTCGAGCGGTTCGGGCTTGACGACGATGATGCAACACAGCGTGATGAGCAAGATCGCCACCAAAAACAGCGGTAACATGATGAGCATGAATTCGCCCGTCGGGATCTCAAAATGCGTGTACAGGTACAAATTCTGTGGGTTTCCGAACGGCGTGAGCATGCCACCCAAATTGGCGGCAATGTTTTGCATGATGAATGTAAATGCCGTATACCGCAGTTTGCCCGTGGTGGTCAACACATAATGCCCGAGCGGCAAAAACGTCAACAGCGCCATGTCGTTGGCAATCAGCATCGACCCGATGAACGTGATGTAAATCAGCGCGATAATGCAAATGCGTGCATTCTTGAACATTTGCACCAGCTTGCGCGCCAGCAGGAAGAAGAAGCGGATGTTGCGAAGCGCACACACCACCGCCAACACGCAAAACAGGCAGGTCAACGTTTTAAAATCAAAATAGGACAAATATTGACTGTCGGGCGGCACGATCACCGACGTGATCAACGCCGCCGCAAGCGCGATGCACATCACGGCATTTTGTTTGACAAACCGTTTGATTTTAGACAATACCTTTTTTGTTTTCACTGCTTTACGCCTCCGCAATCAACTGACGCATCTCGGCACGCAAACGGTCTTGTTCGCGTTCTACCGCCTGTTTCTGTTCGTCGAGATCATCGAGTTCTTTCCAAATAAACCCTCTCAATTCCGTAAGGCGTCCGTGAAACTCTCGAAAATACTTATACTGATAGAAAGAATCTGTTGCAACAGCACAAAGAATAGGCATCGCATCACAGGAAAATTCCTGCGTAATATTCAAAGAAGTCGCATGTTCGTGAACTTGTTGAAAGCGCGCTACACGCACTTTCAACGATTGAGAATAGCTTTTCATCAACTTGATTTCTTTGTATATAGAATAATCGTTATACGTTTCGGCGATTTCGCTATCTATATACGCGTCCTCTTTTTTGTATTGAATCGCCACATCCAAATGCTTTAACATATCCTCCAGCGTTTCAACAACCTCTTCGCCCACATGAATCACCTCATTGAGCTCCCGCACCCATTCGTCCAATTCGCCGATATGCGCTTCTCGCAAAACGATCTCTTGGTTAACAGGGGAATCCGAAGCACGAACCTGTGCTTTCTTTTCCCTTATCAACTGATGATACAAACGGTCACAGCCATCCAGCTCATAGATGGCTTTTTCGCAAGCTTCTACCTCATTATTCGCAGCATCTGCGGCGGCACGCGCTTCTTCTGCCTTTTTCTTCGCCTGCAGGATCTGCTTTTTCCCCTCTTGCAACACGATCTGCTTCTTTCCGATCACGCTGTAAAACAAGTTTTGAAAGCCGCCTTTTTCAAAGCGAGATACCTCTTGTTGCAGAGCGTTAAGCTCCGCTTCGCAGCGTTCTGCTCGGGCGATGCACGCCTTTTGCGCTTCATACAGAATCGGGAGCTGTTTATCAAGCTGTTCCTTTTGCGCTATTTTTTGTTCGAGTTCTTGCAGTTGTTCTGCAAAGGTTGCCATGTCGCATTTCTCCCCAAATTCAAGTTGACAGCAAAAGTATATCATAATCCAACCGAACACGCAAGAAAAAAACACCCGACAAGGCAGGTTGCCTTATCGGGTGTCTGTGTTTTAAATTAGTGCTTGCCGAAGAGGTTCATGATGTCGCCGAAGCCGGAGTCATCATCGTCATCTTGTGCGGAAGCAAAGCTCATGGAAACCGAGCCGGGAACGTTGCCGTTCTCGTCGAAACCGGTCGCCACGACGGTCACGACCATCTCGTCGTCGAGAGTGTCGTCGAAGGCCATACCCCAGATGATGTTCGCATCGGGATGCGCCGCTTTTTGGATGCAGGAAGCCGCCACATCGACGTCTTCGAGGTCAACGTCGGGAGACGCGGTGATGTTGATGATCACGCCGCGAGCGCCCTTGATGGAGGTTTCGAGCAACGGGCTCGCAATCGCGCGCTCCGCCGCTTCGGAAGCCTTCTCTTTGCCGGCGGCACGGCCGAAGCCCATGTGCGCGTAGCCGGCGTCCTTCATGACCGCGGTCACGTCCGCGAAGTCAAGGTTAACCATAGCTTGGCTGATGATCAAGTCGGAGATGGATTGCACGCCTTGGCGCAGGACATCGTCCGCCATGTTGAACGCGTTGGCAAGCGTGATGCGTTGCTCGCTGATGAGCTTGAGGCGCTCGTTGGGGATGACAAGCAAGCTGTCCACATGGTCACGCAGGTTCGCAATACCCTTCTCGGCTTGCTCCAAACGGCGACGGCCTTCGAAAGCGAAGGGCTTCGTCACGATACCGACCGTCAAGATGCCGAGGTCGCGCGCAATGCTCGCCACAACGGGAGCCGCACCCGTACCGGTGCCGCCGCCCATACCGGCGGTGATGAACACCATGTCGGTGCCCTTCAAAGCGGCTTCGATCTCCTCGCGGCTCTCTTCCGCAGCGCGTTGACCCTTGTCGGGGTTCGCACCGGCGCCCATGCCGTGAGTCAGTTTTTCACCGATTTGCAGTTTCAAAGTCGCTTGCGAGCGAGCGATCGCTTGGCGGTCGGTGTTGATCGCCACGAACTCCACGCCTTGCAGACCCGAACGCACCATGCGGTCAACCGCGTTGCCGCCGCCGCCGCCGACACCGACGATCTTTATTTGCACGCCGCCGGCGTAATCATTTTCAATCTGAAATCCCATAGAAAACATCCTCTCTGTTTAAGTATATGCAAAACTATCTATAACATTGCCATTATTCTTATGATAGCACGGATTTGTCGCAATATCAACAGAAAAATAGCAATTTTCGACCTACTTTACAAAAAATTTTTATTCTTGGCGCATTTTACCGCCGAGGTTTACGAATTTGTCACTCTTCGACACTTTCGTCGTAACCCTCCGCCTCATATTCGGTTTCATCGCTGTAGGAATCGTCGTACCACTCGTCTTCATAATAGATCTCTTCATAATCAGACGACTCATCGTAATCGGAGTCGTCGTAGTACGAATCGTCCTCGTAGGAGTCGTCGTAATAGGTATCGTCCTCATAGGAATCGTCATACCATTCGTCTTCCGCTGTTGTCGGAGCGGTCGTTGTATGTGTTGTTTCACCCGCGGCGGGCTTTCTTGTGGCAGTGGTTGTGGTATCCGCCGAGGAAGCGGGCGAAAACACCGCTTGATTTTCCAGCGCATCATTTGAATAGGAACGCAGATTCAACACGCCCTTGACCTGCTGACCGCGCACCTCAAGCAAGCGCGGGATGACAGTCGAAACCACTTTGATTTCATGTTCCAAGTTGGTCTCGTTGCCGAGATAGATCTCCACTTGACCACGCCAATTCATGCGAATATCGTTCATATCGCGCAGATCGACCTCGATGATGTCGTTAAGATCATAGCGTTCTATCGCACCGAGCATTGTTGTCAGCACCGACGCGCTGTATTCCTCAAGTGCCACGTCACCGATCGCGACATCTTCTTTCACGGAAGCAGCCTTGATATACAACGCGTTTCGGGGACGATCGGAATCGATTTCTTTTTTGTCGAGCACGCGGCCGTTTTCACCGATCGGGATCCAATAGCCGTGCGCATACATCACACCGACCACGTCGGTTTCCGTAACGGTGATGCGTACTTCCTTCATGTTCAATGTTTGCACTTGAACGGTCTCAAAATACGGGAAGGTTTCGAGCAAGTGCTTTTGGATCTCCGCACCTTTAACGGCAAAAATGTTTTGACCGATCAAGACACCGCTCTCACCGACGACCGCATCTTCCGAATATTTGGTGTTGCCTTCCACGGAAACGGTTTTCACCGCAAATAAATTGTTTTCGGTCGAGGGCGGTTTGTCGCTGTTGTCCGAGCCGCCGAACACCATCACGGCAATACCGATGACAAACACCAAAATGAGAGTAAGCATCGCAATCAGCAAATAAAATTGTTTGGTTGCGTGCGCCTGCGCTTTGGTTGGTTTTCGACGTCGCCGAGACGACGTTTGATGTTGCTCCGTATGACGTTTTGCCACGGTATCACCTCCTGTATATTTTCTTTATTCCTCGCGTTTGATCCTTGCACCGAGCGACGACAGCATTGCCTCGGGATGTGCGTAACCGCGATCCAAATGGTGCAACTGACCGATTCGCGTCGTACCCTCGGCACCGAGTGCCGCCACCATCAGCGCCGCACCGCCGCGCAGATCCGTGCAACAGACCCTCGCGCCGATCAGACGCGGTACACCTTCGACAACCGCCATGCGTCCTTCAGTTTTGATTTGAGCGCCCATGCGCACAAGCTCAGACACATGCTTATAGCGGCAATCAAAAATATTTTCAATAAACACGCTGGTTCCCTGCGCCATCGCCGTCATTGCCATGATGGGGGCTTGCGCATCGGTCGGGAACCCGGGGTACGGCATGGTGCGAATCAACCGCACGCGCGACAGCCGTCCCGTCGCCTTCAAACGGATGGTATCGCTTCGACTGTGAAGGGTACATCCCGTTTCTTCGAACACACTCAATATCGCCGCCAAATGATTGGCGTCGGCACCGCGAAGTGTCACGTCTCCGCCTGTTACCGCCGCCGCCGCTAAATAGGTTGCCGCTTCAATACGGTCAGGCATCACGCTGTAACGACAGCCGATCAGGCGTTCCACGCCTTCAATGTACAACACGCTTTCGCCGATGCCGTGGATGTGGGCACCGCAAGCGTTCAAAAATTCACACAAATCCACGATTTCGGGTTCTTTCGCCGCGTTACACAGCACGGTTTCTCCTTTTGCCAACACGGCGGCAAGAAGCACGTTTTCCGTCGCTCCGACACTCGGGAACGACAACGCAATGCGCGCGCCTTTGAGTCCGTTCGGTGCCTTGCAATGCAACACGCCGCCTTCCTCGCGAATGCAAACGCCCATTTGTGTCAACGCCGCCAAATGCAAATCGATCGGGCGCGGTCCCAATTCGCAACCGCCGGGAAAACACAATTCCGCTTCCCCCGCTTTGGCGAGGATCGCACCCAAAAAGACGATTGAGCTTCGCATCTCGCGCATCAAGCATTCGGGGATCCGACTGTCACAGGTTTTGCAGGGCGACACTTCGATCATCTCGCCGTCGCGATACACCTTGCAACCCAAATGCTCCAGAATCGCCGCCGAAGCCGCCACATCGGACAGCGGCGGCAACCGATCCAAAATGACGGGGGACGACATCAGCAACGTCGCCGCCATCAGCGGCAGAGCACTGTTTTTGGCGCCGTGCAAAAGAAGTTCACCCTCCAGTCGCTTTCGCCCCGTTATCACCAATTCTGCCATCGCGACACCCCTCTTCAACATCGACGATTTCGTCGTTTCTGTTGATATGGTATGCAATTGGCGGTCATTCGGTGAATCTATCGCGTTTTTTCGCGTTTTTTACGATTTTAATTCTTGTTTGATGACGGCAAGCAAACGCTCCATGGCATCGTCCGTCGCACCTTTTCGCGCGTTTTCGCCCATACGCATCAAGCGTACAGGATCGCCCGTGATATCGCAAATCGCGTCCCACAAAGCGGTTGCCGTCAAATCCTTTTCCTCGATGCAAACCGCGGCATCGCGCGCCACAAGCGCTTGCGCGTTGTGGAATTGATGATTCTCCGCCACATACGGCGAGGGAATCAAAATCGACGGTTTTCCGCAGGCTTGCAGTTCCGTCAGTGTCATCGCACCGCATCGGCAAATCACCAGATCCGCCGCCGCCATGCAATCTTTCATATTGTTGATATATTCCCGCACATCGATGCCGTCTGCGGACAGCGGTACGTTCGCCTCTTTGAGTGCGTCGCACATCGCCGCATATCCCGAGCGACCCGTCGCGTGAATATGTTGTAAGCATCCTTCGCGATGGCTTTTTTCCAGCACACCGCTCATTGCACAGTTCATCGCCGACGCGCCGAGACTGCCGCCGAACGACAATACAAGCGGACGCGCATCAAGTCCGAGACGCGCACGCGCCTCAACTTTTGAAAGACACGTAAAATCCGCGGGCAACGGATTGCCCGTCACGACCACACACGCATTGTCGGGCAGGTGCTTTTTGGCGGATTCTTCGCTGACGCAAATCGTTGCCCATTTGGCAAGCATTTTCACTGTCACGCCCGGAAGCGCATTGGATTCATGTACCACAACGGGAATGCCGCGTTTGGCCGCTTTTCGCAAGATCGGGCCGCACACATAGCCGCCCGTGCCGATGGCGATGTCGGGCTTGAAATCGCGGATGATGCGATCCGCACGTCCGCCCGCCGTCACCGCTTGCCACGCCGCTTGCGCGTTATGCACCAAGCCGCTTGGCGTCAGCTTGCGAGAAAAGCCGCTCACTTTCATGGTTTCCAAGCGGTATCCCGCTTCCGGCACCAAACGTGTTTCCATGCGTCCTTCCGCACCGACAAACAAAATCTCACAATCGGGATACGCCGCTTTCAGCGCACCCGCAATCGTCAAAGCAGGATTGATATGTCCGGCGGTTCCGCCGCCTGTCATCAATACACGCATCGTGTTTCGCTCCCTTTTCTATGCTTGTTTGGAGGTCGACCACCGTGAGATCGACAACAAAATACCCATTTGCGCGAGCAACATGATCAACGACGATCCGCCGTAACTGAAGAACGGCAAGCTGATGCCCGTGTTGGGAAGCACGTTGGACACAACGGCGATGTTCAATGCCACCTGAATGGCGATCTGTACCGTCAAGCCGATTGCAAACATAAACCCGAATTTGTCGGGGGCTTTCGACGCAATATAAAACCCACGCCACACCAGTGCCGCAAACAACACAATGATCAGCGTCGCGCCGATGAAGCCAAGCTCCTCGCACACGATCGCAAACACGAAGTCGTTTTGCGGTTCGGGCAAGAACAAATGCTTTTGGCGAGAATTGCCGAAGCCTTGACCCATCAAGCCACCCGAGCCGATGGCATACAACGATTGCATCGTTTGCCAGGCTTGGTCACGGTTGTTCTCATACACCTCGAACAGGTTCCACCACACCTCGATACGGTCTTGCTCGTAGCCGAGTACTGCAATCATAAACAGCACGATCGAGCCGCCGAGCATCATCGTGGCGAGCAAGTACCACACTTTGGTACCACCGATAAACATCATCACAAAGCCGATGCCGAACAGCAGCATCGTACCCGACAAGTGCGGCTCCAAAAGCGTTAATCCGCAAAACAGAGCGAGAACACCCATGAACGGCAAGAAGCCTTTTTTGAATTTTCCCATCTGTTTATGGTTGAGAGATATCATATGCGCAAACATCAAGATCAGCGCAAATTTTGCCACCTCCGAAGGCTGAATGTTACCAAAAGCAGGAAGCGGAATCCAACGCTGAACACCGTCGCTGGTCGGGATGAGCAACACCACGATCAACAACACAACGGAAATGCCGAACACGGGAAGTGCCAGTTTGTGCCAAAAATGATAATCGACGATCGAGCAGAAAATCATCGCCGCCAAACCGATACCGGCAAAAATCAATTGCTTTTTAATATAGTAATAACTGTTGTCTTCGCGATAATAAGCGTTAACATAGCTCGCCGAAAACATGCATGCCACACCGATCGTCAACAGCACAAGCAGAATGATCAAAAACGGCGCATCAAAATGCTCGCCGATATAAAACAGGCGCGTCTTCTTTTTGGACGCATCCGCCGATTTTTTCGCAAGCGAAGCCATGCCAACTCTCCTTTCGTATCATTGGGGATGCTGTCGCTTTTATTTCAGCAACAGCATCAACATCAGCGCACCGCAACCGCAAAGCGCGGTGATCACACTGAACACACTCACAATCTTATTCTCACTCCAACCGCACATCTCAAAGTGATGGTGGATGGGGCTCATCTTAAACAAACGCTTGCCGTGGGTCAGTTTGAAATAGCCGACCTGCAACATAACCGACAGCGTTTCGATGATATACATAATACCGACGGGCAACAGCAAGAACGGCTCGCCGATGCCGAACGCCAACGCACACAGTAACCCGCCGATCAACAGCGAACCCGTGTCGCCCATGAACACCTTCGCGGGATGCAAATTCCACATCAAGAAGCCGACCATGGCACCCGCAAACACAATCGCCGTCAAGCTCAAGCCGAATTTGCCGAACATCATCGCCGCCACCGCAAAGCAACAGCTCGCAACGACTGTCACCGAACCGCAAAGTCCGTCGACACCGTCGGTCAAATTCGTCGCATTCGGGAAACCGACCGCAAAGAAAATGCACAGCGGGACGATCCAGAAACCGAATTGGATGTTCGTGAACGGAATGGTGATCGAGCCGGCATCGCCCCACACATACATCACCACCGCATAGGACGTGGCGGCAACGAGTTGCAACACAATTTTTTGGAGTGCTGTCAAGCCGAGATTGCGTTTTTTGACGACCTTGATATAGTCATCGGCAAAACCGATGACACCGCAAGCGAGCGTCAGGCTGATACCGCTGAGCAATCGCACCGTATCCGTCGGAAACGGCTCTGTCACGGGTTTGACGTCCAAAAACAGCTCACAACACGTAAACGCCAACACGAGCGTCACGACAAACGCCAAAATAAACATCACGCCGCCCATTGTCGGGGTGCCTTGCTTATTTTTGTGCCACGCAGGGCCGATGTCACGAATCGTTTGACCGAATTTCAAGCGGTGAAGCACGGGAATCAAACGACGACCCGACACCCACGAAATCACAAACGCGACACATGCGCTTACCAGCATCACCAATACACTTAATGTTGTCTCATTCATATAGCGTTCCCTTTTTCTGTAATATCATAAAATTTCGTCGAACAAATTTCACTGTGCCGCCAATACTTCAGCGATCACTTCGCGCTCATCGAGATGAATCGCGCCGTCCTTGAGAATTTGATAAGTCTCGTGACCTTTACCGGCAAGCAGGATCGTATCGCCCGCTTGTGCGTGTTGCAACGCCCACGCGATCGCTTCCTTGCGATTTTCGATTACGGTGTGCTCACAGTCGGTCGGAACACCTTCCAAAATATCGCGCAAAATCGCTTGCGGATCTTCGGTGCGGGGATTATCCGACGTGATCACAAGGCAATCCGCAAACTGCGCCGCAATCGCCGCCATCTTCGGTCGTTTGGTTTTATCGCGATCGCCGCCGCAACCGAACAAGACGACAAGACGACCTTCCGCACAATCCTTAAGTGTGCGGCAAATGTTTTCCAATCCGTCGGGCGTGTGCGCATAGTCGATCACGACCGTAAAATCGCGATCGGTTGGCACCACTTCTGCGCGTCCCTTGACACCGCAGGTGCCGTTGAGTGCCGTTTGAATCACTTCGAAGGGCACACCGAGAGACAGCGCGCAAACCGCACTCGCCATGGCGTTATAAACCGAGAAATACCCGGGGATCGGCAACGACAC
>JAZTZV010000097.1:0-32588 GCA_045637645.1 Acutalibacteraceae bacterium
CTTTCACCGCTTCTTCTGTGAAAGTCTATCTCGGTTCTACCGATGTGACGGACTATTTCACTGTTGAAGAGAATAACGGCAACATCACCTTTGCTTGTGACGATGTTAAGGCTTTCGGTGCCACTAACAGCTCGATTATCACCGTGGAATACACCGCTGTTTTGAATGAGAACGCTAACCTCGGTTCGCTTGGCAACCCCAACGAAGTGTATCTTGAATACTCCAACAACCCCAACTGGGTTGGTGAAGGTGAAGAGGACGATTCTCCCACGGGCGAAACCAGCAAAGACGTTGTTATTGTGTTCACCTACAAAACGGTTGTCAACAAAGTTGATGAAGACGGCAATGCGTTGACCGGTGCAGAATTCGTTCTTGAGAAATTCAATGTCACTACCAACGCGTGGGAAGCGATTGCTACCAAAAAGAACGACGAAGGCACTACCTTTACTTTTGAGGGCCTCGACGATGGTAACTATCGTTTGACCGAGACGGTTACTCCTACCGGCTACAACTCCATTGATCCCATTGAGTTTACGGTGACGGCAGAGCATGATGTGTTGTCCGATTCTCCTGCTTTGACCTCTCTTTCGGGTAATGCCACTACCGGCGAAGCGGTTTTCACCGCTGATTTGACGGCCGGTTCGTTGTCTACGGATATCGTCAACAACTCGGGTTCGAAACTCCCCGAGACCGGCGGCATCGGTACCACGATTTTCTACATCGTCGGTGCTGTGCTTGTGATTGCTGCGATCGTTCTCTTTGTTGCGAAAAAACGCATGAAGAGCGAGGGCTAATGTAATTTCCGATGGATGGCGAGCGTCGGGGGATCCCCCCGACGCTCGGCAGTAAGGAGAGTCTTATGAAAAAGCATATAACTTCGATTATATTGATTGCTGTCTTTTTGATAGGATTGTCCTTGCTGTTATATCCGACTTTCAGCAATTATTGGAATTCGTTACGAAATTCAAAAGCGGTTGCGTCGTATGTGGAAGAAGTTTCGTCTTTAGAAGAAGACGAGTACGATAAAATCTGGCAGGAAGCACTGCAATATAATGCTGATTTGGCTCAAAGCACGCAACATTTTATTTTAAACGAGGAAGAGTTATCTCGATATTCCGCGACACTCGATGTGCTTGGTACCGGCATTATGGGGTATGTTGAAATTCCCTCCATCCAAGTCTCTCTCCCGATTTATCATTCGGCCAATGATGCAGTGTTGCAAAAAGCCGTCGGTCATTTAGAGTGGTCAAGTCTTCCGACAGGCGGTCAAGATACACATTGTGTGATTTCAGGGCATCGAGGGTTGCCGTCTGCTAAATTATTTACCGATTTGGATCAATTGGTCGAAGGGGATACGTTCGCTTTGTGTGTGTTAGATGAAGTGTTGACGTATGAGGTTTGTGAGATTTTAACGGTCAACCCCGACGAGGTACAAGATTTGATGATTCAAAAAGGTGAAGATTTGTGTACTTTAGTCACTTGTACGCCGTACGGCATCAATACGCACCGATTGCTGATAACAGGCAAACGGGTTGAAACGCCGGAAGAGCACGAAGCGATCCGTGTAACATCCGATGCGCTTCGAATCGAACCTATCGTCGTTGCTCCTTTGGTGGCGACGGTTATGCTGATGGTTTTGATGGTTGTGCTGTTTGTTCGATCGAAATTTAAGAAAAATGAGGTGACAAAATGAAACGTAGGCTGTTTATCGTATTGTTATGCAGCTTTTTGTTGTCATTCTCTTTTCATGTCGGTGCAAGTGTAGATTTTGATGCAATCGGATCGATCACGGCGGACTTAAAATACAATAATGTTCCGCTTTCGGGAAGTTCGCTCACGTTGTATGCAGTGGGTGATTTGGTTTGGGAAGATGATGAATATCGAGTTTTGTTAAAAGACGATTATCGTGACAGTGATTTGCCTGTAACGGATTTGCATACCAAAGATGTGGCTTTTCAGTACGATGCATTCACAAAGAAACATGATGTGCAGGGAGCAACCGAAACAGCAGATACGAACGGTAGGGTTTTGTTTTCTTCGCTTCCGGTCGGAGTATATTTGGTGTCAGGCTTTCAATCGTCGAGTGATAATCTTACGATGGATCCGTTTTTGGTGACGGTACCATATCTTGTTGACGGTGAATTCGTTTATGAGATGAATGCCAATCCGAAAGTTTCGCTGGATTTTGATTATTCGCAGGGAGATCGTCCAGAGACACCTGACAATCCGAGCGATGACCCGGAAAATGATGTGGAATTTCCCGATGGTTCCAAAGACCCGGAAGGTGATGAACATACACCGAATGATTCTGAAAAAATTCCTCAAACAGGGCAATTGAAGTGGCCTGTTCCTGTGTTGTCGATCGGCGGTTTGACGCTGGTGTTCGTTGGATGGTGGATGTTGCTTGATCGGGGGAAGAAACCGCATGATAAAGCGTAAACTTGGTATCGGATGTATCTTGTTCGGTGTCGTGTTGCTGTTGGGTGCGGGGACGCTGTTGATTCACAACCATATGGAGAATCAACAAGCGCAGATCACGTCGCAACAAGTGCTTGAAAAAATCACAGAGCATATCGATTCCACAGAAGATCACGCGGATGCGGAAGATGTTACATCGGTTCCGTTAGACACAAAAGATGATGTCGCGGCAGATTTTCCGATTGTCGTGATCGATTCAAATGCGTATGTAGGGTATTTGTCGTTGCCGACCCTTGCGTTGGAACTTCCCGTGCTTGCAGACACCGATCAATCGTTGCTTCAAATAGCGCCGTGCCGTTATCAAGGTACGGTGAACGGCAAGGATTTGGTGATTGGTGCACATAATTATCAAAGCCATTTCGGTCGATTAACAGAGCTTTCGATCGGAGATTTGGTGACGTTCACCGATATGAACGGTGCACGCACGGCGTATTCGGTTGTATCTCTTGAAATTCTTGACCCATATGCGGTGGAAGATTTGACGGCGGGCGAATATCCGTTGACGTTGTACACGTGTACATACGGCGGTGCAAGCCGCGTGACGGTTCGTTTAGATCGTGAATACTGAAAGAAAAAGGGCTGTTTCATACAGTCCTTTTTTCTATGTAAACCATTGCAAAAGATTGAAAAAATGGTATAATAACAATATTAGTAACAATAACGAATGGGGGATCGGCATGGATTTCGAGACGGCAAAATATCGCGTTGATGAATTGCGTCAAATAATTGATTATCACAGTGATCGTTATTATAATCTGGATGAACCCGAAATCGAAGACGATGAATTTGATGCGTTGACGCGTGAATTGAAATCGCTTGAAGAGCAATTTCCTGCTTTGGTCACGTCGGATTCTTATACGCAACGTGTTCACGGTGCGGTGTCGGCGTTGTTTACGCCCGTAACGCATGAAGTCCCTCTCCAAAGCCTTCAAGATGTTTTCTCTGAAGATGAATTGTTGGCGTTTGATCGTCGCGTGCGCGAAATTGTGCCAAATCCTGTTTATGTGGTTGAACCGAAAATTGATGGTTTATCCGTTGCAATTGAATATATCGATGGTAAGCTCGTGCGCGGGGCAACACGCGGCGATGGTCAAGTCGGCGAGGATATTACGGCGAATTTGTTGCAAATTCGATGCATCCCTCATGTGTTAAAGAAGGCACTGCCGCGTGTGATCGTACGCGGTGAAGTGTATATGTCTCGTCAAACGTTTGCCAAGCTGGTGGCGAAACAAGAAGAAAACGGTGAAAAAACGTTTAAAAATCCGCGTAATGCGGCGGCAGGCTCGCTTCGACAAAAAGATCCCGCCGTTACAAAATCGCGTAAACTTGACATGTTTGCTTTTAATTTACAACTGGTTGAAGGTGTTGAAATTCACTCTCATGCACAATCGATTGAATTGTTGCGTCAACTTGGGCTGCCTGTGATTCCAACGGCAGTTGTTGCGACTTCGATTGAAGAAGCGGTTGAGGAGGTGCGTCGACTGGGAGATGCGCGTCCGACCCTTGCGTTTGACATGGACGGAGCCGTTATTAAAGTGGATGATTTCGAGCAACGAAAACGCCTCGGAACAACAGGAAAATACCCCAAATGGGCGGTCGCTTTTAAATATCCACCTGAGGAAAAGGAAACCACACTTCTGGATGTGGAGTTTCAAGTCGGCAGAACGGGTGTGGTGACCCCGATCGGTGTGTTTGATCCCGTGATGTTGGCAGGAACGACGGTCAGCCGTGCCACACTTCATAATATGGATTTCATTGCCGAGAAGGATCTTTGTATCGGCGATACTGTGATGCTTCGCAAAGCGGGTGAGATTATTCCTGAAGTGGTGCGCGTGGTTGCTCATGCTGAAAATGCCGAGAAAGTTGCTTATCCGACGGTTTGTCCTTCGTGTTCAGGCGCCTTAACGCGTGAGGATGGGGAAGCGGCGGTTCGATGCAACAATCCCGATTGTCCTGCACAATTGATGCGCAATTTGGTGCATTTTGCGTCGCGAGATGCCATGGATATCGAAGGTCTCGGTCCTGCGGTTGTGGAATTGCTTGTTGAAAACGGTATTGTATCCCGCGCCTATGATTTGTATCATGTATCGTTGGATCGTGTTGCGACGTTGGAACGCATGGGAGAAACGTCGGCGCAAAATTTGATCGAGGCAATAGAAAAATCGAAAGAAAACGAGCTTTCGCGCGTGATTTATGCGCTCGGAATTCGTCATATCGGACAAAAAGCGGCAAAGCTTCTGGCGGTGCATTTCGGGTCAATGGAAAATATTGTGAATGCGACGGTTGAAGATATGTGCTGTATGGATGGTTTTGGAACGGTCATGGCACAGAGCGTTGTGGATTTCTTTTCCCATGAATCGTCTCGCGAATTGGTGAAAGAACTCTCCGAGGCAGGTGTGAATATGGTCGATACCACCGAAAAAGCGGACGATCGCTTTGCGGGATTGACCTTTGTGTTGACAGGTACGCTCCCGACATTGACGCGTTCACAAGCTTCGGAATGGATCGAACGCTACGGCGGCAAAACGTCGAGCAGTGTTTCGAAAAAGACCTCGATCGTGCTGGCGGGTGAAGATGCCGGCAGTAAGCTTGTCAAAGCGCAACAGCTTGGTATAAAGATTATTGATGAAGCGGAATTTATGACCATGGTGGAATAAAGAGGAGGAGTTACAATGACGGAACAACGTTTAGCCGAACTTTTGGGTATCGACGAGTGGCCTGCGGAATATACACAGGAACTCGAGGGATTCAATAATGAATGGGAATCGATTCGCTCGTTGCCTTTGCTGGATAAAGAAACGCTTTACGCTCTCGCGGACGAGGGCTTCGTTGCACAGGAGTGTCTTGAAGATGTGTTTGCGTGCCTTGAGAAAATCAAGGCGGATGAAGAATTGTGTTTTGCGCTCCAAGCGGTGTATTATATGCTTTGCGAATATCGTTTGCCGAGCGAAAATGAATTTTATAAAGAGCCTTGCGCACCTTCACTTGGCGAATACCGTTTTACTTTCACCATGATTATTTTGATCAAATGCTTGATGCGCGGTGTTGCCAAAGCGCGTGAACGCGGCATTCCCGAGGAGCTGATCGCGCAGCATAAAGGTGCGGCGAACGGCGATCGTCTTGATGGTACCGGTCCGTTCGGTGCGCCGAATATGTTTCATTGGCGCGCGGTTTGCGCGTTTGCGACGATGTATTCTCTTGGTGCGTTTCGTTATGAGCCCGAGCGTGTGCCGCCCGGATATCGTATGCTTCGCCGTAAAGCGGACGGCAAATTGCTGATGCTGTATACGGCGGCGCGCGAATTTGATGAATTCGGTCAATTTATTTGGAGTGCCGAACAGACGGTGTTCACTTCCAAAGAATCGAAAGGCCGATTTGACGGCTATGTGATCACACCTGACGGTCGTGTGGTAGACCGTTACGTGTCGTTGAATGCTGACGAATGGGAAGTGGCATTTGATGCAGGCGACACGGCGCTCAGTTTCCACATCCCGCCCGATATCCCGTATAATGCTGAAAATGCGGCGGATTCATTTAAACAGGCTGTTGAATTTTTTACAAAGTACTATCCCGATATGAATGTAAAATCCATTCAAAGTTATTCGTGGTTGTATAGCCCGCAACTGACCTCGTTGCTTCCCGAAACAAGCGGAATCAACCGTTTAAATAAAGAGTTGTATTTGGCACCTGTTCCTTCGGGACCCGACGGATTCTATTCGTTTGTGTTTAAAACCGATGCCGCGAACTTTGATTTGGATACGGTTGAAGCTGATACGTCGCTCAAACGCGGATTTGTGGCATTTGTAAAAAACGGCGGGCGAGTACATAACGGTTTCATGTATCTTCCTGCGGCGGATGTGCATCGTTTTAACGCGAATGCGCATGAATTATATGCAACAGACTTATAAGGAGTGAAGAATGATGCCGCTTTTGAGCGCCCATCATTTAAGTAAATATTTCGGCGAACGCGTCTTGTTCCGTGATGTCAGTTTCGATGTGGAGGATAAAAGTCGTATCGGGCTTGTCGGGGCGAACGGATCCGGAAAAACAACGTTGTTTCATATGTTGACCGGTGAAATTTCGGCCGATGAAGGTCAAGTTGTCAAATTGAAATCCGCGCGCATCGGTTATATGCAACAGCATATGAGCGGCGATGCGTCTGTGACGTTGTTTGAAGATGTATTGGCGGTGTTTGCACCGCTGATGGCGATGGAGGAACAATTGGAGATGCAGTTGACTCTCCTTGCCGATCCCGCTCATGCGGAGGATGTGCGTTTGATCGAAGAGCACGACCGACTTCGGGAGCGATTTGAAGCGGAAGGCGGACTGTATTTTCGCTCGCGTGTTCGCTCGGCACTTCTCGGACTTGGATTTTCCGAGCACGATTTGACACGTACTATGGATACGTTCAGTGGCGGTCAGCGATCGAAAGCCGCCATGGCGCGATTGCTGTTGTCGGACAGCAATTTGTTGCTTCTTGACGAACCGACCAACCACCTCGATATTGCGGCGGTGGAATGGTTAGAAGGTTTTTTGAGTGAGTACCGCGGTGCCCTGATCGTGATTTCCCACGACCGTTATTTTTTGGATCGTGTGACCAATAAAACGCTGGAACTGTCTAACGGTCGTTTGTATGTGACCAACGGTAATTATTCGGCACATAAAGAAAAACGTGCACAAGACATGGAGATCGAACGTAAGCACTATGTGCACGCTCAGCGCGAGATCAAGCGCATCGAGGATAATATTACGCTTCTCAAACAATGGAACCGTGAAAAAAGCATACGTGCGGCGGAGAGCCGTGAAAAGCGTGTGGAACGTTTAAAAGCGGAGCTTGTCATTCCCGAGGAAGAGCTTGCGTCGATTCGTTTCGATTTCACAGCCGATAAAACAAGCGGTAATGATGTGATCCAAGCAGGTGAACTTGCGAAATCGTTTAACGGAAAATCGCTTTTCTCGAACGTGGATCTGCATTTGAGGCGCGGCGAGCGAGTGTTTTTGTACGGACCGAACGGTTGCGGAAAAACTACGCTGTTGAAAATCATCCATAATTTGATGGAGGCGGATCGCGGTTTTGTTCGTCTGGGTTCCAATGTCTCGATCGGCTATTATGATCAAACGCAAAGCGGATTGTCGGACGAAAAGATGGCAATCGATGAATTGTGGGATGCGTATCCGCAAATGACGCAAACGCAGATTCGAAGTGCCATGGCGGCGTTTTTGTTCCGCGGCGATGATGTGTTCAAACAAGTTGGTTTGTTGAGCGGTGGTGAACGTGCTCGCTTGCTCTTACTTAAGTTGATGCTTGCGGGCGATAACTTGTTGCTTCTCGACGAACCGACCAACCATTTGGATATCGCTTCGCGAGAAGCTCTTGAGGACGCGCTGTCGGGATACGACGGAACCATGCTGATCGTGTCTCACGATCGCTATTTTATCAATCGTATGGCACGTCGCATGATTCATTTGACGGATGCGGGTACGCTTTCCGTTGAAGGCGGTTATGATGCACTGTGTGAACGTTTGGAACGTGATCGTGCAAGAACCGAAACACCCGCTCAAACACCTGTAAAAGCCAAAACAAGCGGTGGTTCTCAAAAACGCGAGGTTGTTGAGCTTCGACGCAAAACAAGTGCACAACTCCGTGCGGTGGAACAACAAATCACCAAAGCGGAGGAAGAAGCGGCTACTGTAAAAGAACAGTTGGCTTTGCCCGAAACGGCGGCGGATTATGAAAAAGTGCTCGAACTGTCGCAAGTCATCGACCGTTGTGATGAAGAGCTTTTGGAACTTATGACACAATGGGAAGAACTCCAAAGTGCTTTGGAAGAGTTAATATAAAAAAGAATCCCTTGCCGATTGTGAGGGATTCTTTTTGTTTATTTGGAAATGAAAGGGGAACGCTAACACAAAGATTTTATAAAAGGGTGTGTTGGCATGAAAATTGCTGGTTCGTTTGAAGAAAAAGTCATATTGGTGCGCGAAACGTTACGCATCGATCAAAGCTTTGATATTTTGGAACGTCAAATTTTGATCGGCGGAAAACGTGCACATCTATTTTTTATCGACGCCTTTACGAAAGATGAGGTAATGGAGAAAATTTTTGAGTATATGCTTCGTATCACCCCCGAACAATTGATGCAATGTATAGATACACGTGCCTTTGCATCGATCGTTTTGCCGTATGTCGAGATTGATCGCGAAACCGAGTTGAAGGTGGTTATTACTGCGATCCTCTCGGGCACGAGCGCGATGATTGTGGAAGATTACGACGAAGTGTTTATGATCGATGCACGCACATATCCTGTACGTGGTATTGATGAACCGCAGGATGATAAGGTGCTTCGCGGATCACACGACGGCTTTGTTGAAACCATGGTTTTCAATGCAGCGCTGATTCGACGTCGCATCCGTGATCCGCGTCTGACAATGGAGCCGCATAAGGTTGGTTCGAAATCCCAAACTGATGTGGTGCTTTGTTATATGGACGGCGTATGTGATGATAAACAATTGAAAACAATTCGTTCTAAAATCGATCATATCACGATTCCGTCGTTGTCGATGGGGCAGGAGAGCCTTTTGGAATGCTTGTGCCGCCGTCAACGCTACAATCCGTTTCCGAAAGTGCGGTATACCGAGCGTCCCGATTCCGCCGCCGCAAGCGTGCTTGAAGGTAAAATCTTGGTGCTTGTTGACAATTCACCGTCGGTGATGATCCTCCCGACAGGGATATTCGATTTCATGCAGGATACCAACGATTATTATTTTCCGCCGTTGATAGGTTCGTATTTGCGTTTTTTGCGAACAGCGGTATTGTTGTTATCGCTGTTTTTGACACCGATTTGGTATTTGTTGATGCAAAATGAGTGGGATGTGCCGCGATGGCTTGAGTTTTTGGAAGTCTCCGAGCCAAACGGTGTGCCGATTATTTTTCAGTTATTGATTATTGAATTGGTGATCGATGTTGTGAAGCTTGCGTCGTTAAACACGCCAAGTACTCTAAGTAATGCATTCAGCGTAGTGGGAGCGCTGATTTTCGGCGAGTTTGCCGTGCGTGCCAATTTGTTTGTGCCGGAAGTGCTTCTGTATATGGCGTTTGTAGCGGTTGCATCGTTCACGCAAGCAAGCTATGAGATGGGATATGCGTTCAAATTAACGCGTATGTTGTTTTTGGGTTTAACATGGGCTTTCAATATCGGAGGATTTGCAATCGGTATCGGGGCTTTGATTTTGCTCATTGCAACCACGCAAACACCGCTCGGCTACACGTATTTGTATCCGTTTATTCCGTTTGATTCGAAAGCGCTTTCCAGACTCTTTATGCGTCGATCAATCAGTCGGTTTAATGCTTAAAAAGAAAATACAAAAAAATATAAAATTTCTCTTGCATTTTTCTTCTTTATATGATATAATTCCGCTGTTCATGTTTAATGAGTTTGAAAGAGGTGACACTCATGAAAGAAAATCTCCATCCGAATTACAAGCAGACCACCATCACCTGCGCTTGCGGCGAAGTGATCGAGACCGGTTCTACCAAAGAGAACATCCGCGTGGAAATCTGCTCCAAATGACATCCCTTCTTCACCGGCAAGCAAAAGCTGGTTGACACCGGCGGTCGCGTGGATCGCTTTAAGAAGCGTTTCGGCATGCAGGACAAATAAGTTTTGCAATTTTGATTCTCTTGTTGAGATCAGACAATACCGTCAAACAGGAGGGCAGTGCTTTTTAGCGCTGCCCTTATTGTCATTTCTGCATATGGAGGTGATCAACCGTGTCAAATGAAGAATATCGCACACTTCGATGCGATGCCGAAGATGAATTCACCGAAAAACGTTCCCGTTTTATCGGCTATGCATGTCCTGTGACCACCGAAGAACAAGCACTTGAGTTTATCGCACAGATCAAGAAAAAGCATTGGGATGCCAAGCATAATGTGTATGCATACGTGTTGCGAGACGGTCAAATCCGTCGGTATTCCGACGACGGTGAGCCGCAAGGAACGGCGGGTATACCTGTACTGGATGTGTTGCTTAAAAGCGAGATCACCGACGCTGTCATTGTTGTCACGCGATATTTCGGCGGTATCTTACTCGGTGGCGGCGGATTGGTGCGTGCGTACGGACATGCCGCGTCAATTGCCGTGAAAGCGGCAGGAGTCGATGAACGCGTGTTGTGCGACGATTTGTCTGTGACCTGCGACTATGCACAATACGGTCGAGTACAACCTTTATTGCTATCACACGGTGCGGTGATTGATGATACCTTGTTTGAAGACGAAGTCACAATATTATTTCATCAGCGTAAAGGTATGATCGATATTTTTGATAAAGAACTTGCAGATGTTTCGGCGGGGACTGTTTCTTGTCGTGTGCGTGGGGAAAATTTTTATTCTTTTGCAGTGGAATAAGATTTTTTTGCAAATTTAAAGGGAAAATGCAATATTTCTCGGTATATATAAATATAAAGCTCTTTTTAGGGAGGAAGCGCATATTATGACTATTCGCGAGCGATACGAACAAGCCGAGCATTTGTTTTTATCGGAATATGCGACATTCTCTGCGAATACGCGCGGTCGTGAACGGGAGGAAGAACCGGGATTGTATCGTACAGCGTTTCAACGCGATCGCGATCGTATTTTACATTCCAAGTCTTTTCGTCGGTTGAAACACAAAACACAAGTCTTTTTGTCGCCGGCCGGCGATCACTATCGCACACGTTTGACGCATACGCTTGAGGTTTCGCAAATTGCGCGAACAATGGCGCGTGCCTTGCAGTTGAATGAAGATTTAACGGAAGCCATTGCGCTGGCTCACGATCTCGGACATACGCCGTTCGGTCACGCGGGCGAACGTGCTTTAAACAGTGTGATTGAAGGCGGGTTTCATCATTACGAACAAAGCGTTCGTGTTGTCGAATGTTTGGAAAAAGAAGGACAAGGTCTGAATTTGACTTGGGAAGTGCGCGACGGTATTTTGCATCATACCAAAGGTGCCGAGGCTGCCACACCCGAAGGACGTTTGGTGCGCTACGCTGACCAAATCGCATATATTCATCACGATATGGACGATGCGGTGCGGGCGGGAATTTTGTCTGAATCCGATGTACCGAGCGATATTCGTCAAGCGCTCGGACAAACTCGCAGTGAGCGATTGGATTCGCTTGTCGGTGCAATCATTATGAATGGTTGCGAATCTGTTGGCATGCCTGCGGATGTGTTCGCGATGTTTGATAAACTTCATAAATTTATGTATGATGCGGTATATTATAATCCGATCGCCAAAAGCGAAGAAGGAAAAGTGGAAGAACTTGTGCGCCGCTTGTATGAATATTTCAGCACACACCCCGAAGAATTGCCCGACGAATATCAATTGGTGTATCAATCGGACGGCGCGTGTCGTGCGGCGTGTGATTATGTGTCGGGTATGAGTGATAATTACGCGCTTGCGGTGTATCATGATTTGTTCATCCCGCGCGGATGGTCGATGGATCAAGAACAACCGTAACCATGAACGAAAGGAGAGAATACGATGGCGCTTCCGGATCATTTTATCGAAGAGTTGACGATGCGTAACAACATTGAAGATTTGGTGTCGTCGTATATCTCTTTGCGTTCTCGCGGTCGAACGAGAGTCGGACTTTGTCCGTTTCACGGAGAAAAAACGCCGTCCTTTACCGTATATCCCGAAAACAATTCGTTTTATTGTTTCGGTTGCGGCGCCGGCGGTGATGTGATCACGTTTGTCAAAAAAATCGAACGTCTTGATTATATGGATGCGGTTCGTTTTTTGGCGGATCGTGCGGGAATGGACATGCCGCGGGTTGACGTTGACGACACCGCTTCGAAACTCCGTCGCCGTATTTTAGAAGCCAATCGCGATGCGGCGCGTTTTTATCACGAGCGACTCTATTCACCTGAAGGACGACACGCTCTTGAGTATTATTACAGCCGCGGCTATTCGGATCGAACGATTCGCCGTTTCGGTCTCGGTTATGCGCCCGATGGCTTTTCAGCTTTGCTGAAGCATTTGAAAGAAAAAGGGTATCGTGACGACGAGTTGTTGCTCGCGTGGCTGGTTCGTCGCAGTCAAAAAGGCAATTTGTATGACAGCTTCCGTAACCGTGTGATGGTTCCCATCATCGATGTGCGCGGAAACGTGATCGCATTCGGCGGTCGCGTGCTTGATGATTCCAAACCGAAATATGTGAACACAGGCGATACGCCTGTGTTCAAAAAGACAAACAATTTGTTTGCGTTGAATATTGCCAAAGAAAGCGGTCGACAATTGATTTTGTGCGAAGGCTACATGGATGTTATTGCGTTGCATCAAGCCGGCTTCACAAATGCTGTCGCGGCACTCGGCACCTCTTTTACGGCTGATCACGCCAATTTGATCGCGCGTTACGCGGACGAAGCGGTGCTGATATTCGATTCAGACGAAGCGGGGCAAAAAGGTGCCGCACGAGCAATGGGATTGCTTCGCCGAACGGGTGTGCGGATCCGTGTGGTGCGTATCCCCGACGGAAAAGATCCCGACGAATTTTTACGACATCATCCGCCCGAGGCGTTCAAATTGCTGATCGATCGTTCGGCAAATGATGTGGAATATCGCTTGTCGACCCTGAAACAGCAATTTTTCGTTGAATCGACCGATGGTAAGGTTCAGTATCTCAACGAAGCAATCAAGGTGATTGCCGCGTTAAGTAATTCGGTTGAGCGCGATGTATACATGTCTCGTCTTTCTCAAGAACTTTCTGTTTCGAAATTTGCGATTCAAGAGCAAGTCGATTCGTTGATTAAACGTAAAGAGCGTAAGCAGTCTAAAGAGCAACTTTCTGCCGAAGTGAAACGATTGGAACAAACCACTTCGAGAGTCAATCCCGAAGCGTTACAGCATGTACGTGCATCGGCGGCAGAGGAAGCGCTTTTAGGTGCCCTGCTGTTGCACCCCGATCGTATTCATAAGGTAGCGCAACAGTTGCCGCCATCGGATATGATCACACCCTTTAACAGGCGCTTATACAGTTTTCTTGTGCAACGACAAGAACAGGGACTTCTCGTGGAGTTACCGATACTTGCCGCTGAATTCAACGAGGACGAAATGGCATACATCACATTTTTGCTCAACGGCGCACAAACGCGGGCAGAAGCGCTTTCTGATTTGATGCAATATGTGGAGATCATTCGTTCGGAAAAAACCTTTGCCACCATGTCGGATGTATCACAATTATCCGACGATGATATGCGCCTTTTGATGCAAAAAATGCGCGATATGAAACAATAATACTGTTGCAAATTATTTATAAAAGAAAGGATGTTGTTTTATGGGTTTGAAAAACAACGATGCAGAGACCACCGTTCAGGAGGCTCTTCGCGAGGCCATCGCCGGCACGCAGGAGGAGATTGACGATCTCGAACCGATCATTGTCAAAAAAGACAAGAAAATGCAAATTCGCGATCTGATTGAAATGGGTCGTACAAAAGGAAAACTCACCACGCAAGAGATCATGGATGCGATGGAAGATTTTGACTTCGATCCCGATCAAGTGGACAAGCTTTACGAAACGCTTGAGTCGAACAACATTGAAATCATTGACGATTTGGAAGTATCGCTTGGTGATATTGACCTGTCGATCGACAACCCCGAAGCACCCGGTACACCGACCGATTCGAACGATCCGATCGCGATCGACGATCCCGTTAAGGTGTATTTGAAAGAAATCGGTCGTGTGCCGCTGTTGACTTCCGAAGAGGAAATTGAATTGGCGATTCGCATCGGCAACAACGACGAGCAAGCCAAAAAACGCCTTTCCGAAGCCAACCTGCGTCTTGTTGTCAGCATCGCAAAGCGTTATGTCGGTCGCGGCATGCAATTCCTTGATTTGATCCAAGAGGGTAACCTCGGTTTGATCAAAGCGGTCGAAAAATTTGATTATACCAAAGCCTTTAAATTCTCGACGTATGCGACATGGTGGATCCGTCAAGCGATCACGCGCGCCATTGCCGATCAAGCTCGTACGATCCGCATTCCCGTTCACATGGTCGAAACGATCAACAAGGTCAAAAAAGTCAGCAGCCAATTGCTTCACAAGAACGGCCACGAGCCGACCGCCGAGGAGATTGCCGAAGAACTCGATATGCCCATCGAGAAAGTGCGTGAAATCCTTCGTGTGGCGCAAGAGCCCGTGTCGCTGGAAACCCCGATCGGCGAAGAAGAAGACAGCCATCTCGGCGATTTTATCCCCGATGACGAAGCACCTGCACCTGCCGATGCCGCGTCCCATACGCTTTTAAAAGAGCAACTCGCCGAGGTGCTTTCGACGTTGACGCCGCGTGAGGCCAAGGTTCTCAGTTTGCGTTTCGGTCTTGAGGACGGTCATCCCCGTACGCTCGAGGAAGTCGGTAAGGAGTTTGATGTTACGCGCGAACGTATTCGTCAGATCGAGGCGAAAGCACTTCGTAAGCTTCGTCATCCCAGCCGCAGTAAAAAACTGAAGGATTTCTTGGATTAACAGCGGAGGTGCGTTATGCACATCAATTTGGAATCGGATTATGCTGTTCGCATCGTTCGTGTTTTGGCGCAAAACGGTGATCGAATGGACGCGCAAACGATTGCGGATACCGGCTGTGTGTCGCTTCGTATTACGCTCAAAATCATGCGTAAATTGGTTGCCGCCGATCTTGTCCGCTCTTATAAAGGGGCGCACGGCGGATATCAATTGTCGAAGCCTCCTGCGGATATTACGCTTAGGCACGTAATCGAAGCGATTGAAGGTCCGTATCGTTTCAGTCGTTGTCTTGACGAAGGATATGATTGTTCCTGTAAAGAGGCGATTGCGTGTCCTTTTCATTCGGTTTTTGATGATGTCACGGCAATGGTTGTTAAAAAGCTGGATGAGATCACATTTGATACGCTGATATAAAAAAAGAACCGTTCATTTTGTGAACGGTTCTTTTTTGCTTTGTTAAATTTGATCGAGTGCCTGCTTGATATCGTCGATGATATCTTGCGCATTTTCAATGCCGACCGAGAAACGGACAAGATCGGGGGCGACACCGCATTCGACGAGTTGTTGATCGTTGAGCTGGCGATGTGTTGTCGAAGCGGGATGAAGCACGCAGGTGCGAAGATCAGCAACGTGAGTCGCGATGGCGGCAAGCTTCAAGTTATCCATGAAACGGATGGCGGCTTCACGACCACCCTTGATGCCAAACGAGATAACGCCGCAGGTGCCGTTGGGCATATATTTTTGCACAAGAGCGTAATCGGGCGATGTTTCGAGTTCGGGGAAGGACACCCACGAAATACGATCATCCGACAACAGATAATCAGCAACGGCACGCGCGTTTGCAACGTGACGTTCCATGCGCAAGTGCAAGGTGTCGATGCCTTGAGAGAGATAGAAAGCGTTCATCGGGCTCGGTGTGGAACCGATATCGCGCATCAAGTGTGTGCGCGCTTTCGTGATATAAGCGGCTTTACCGAAATGCTCAGTGTATATAACGCCGTGATACGTTTCGTCGGGGGTGGTCAATTCGGGATATTTCCCCGCCGCGGCCCAGTCGAAGTTGCCGCTGTCGACGATGACGCCGCCGAGCGCCGTTGCGTGACCGTCAAGATATTTCGAGGTGGAGTGAATGACGATGTCAGCGCCGAATTCGAACGGACGGCAGTTGATGGGGGTGGGGAAGGTGTTGTCTACGATCAGCGGCACTTGATGTGCATGAGCGATGCGCGCGTAACGTTCAATATCCAGTACGCGCAACGCAGGGTTCGAAAGAGATTCACCGAAAACCAAGCGAGTGTTGGGTTTGAAGGCGGCTTCGATCTCTTCGTTGGTGGCGTCGGGCTCCACAAACGTGACATCAATGCCCATTTCACGAAGCGTTTTGTTGAAGAGGTTGAACGTGCCGCCGTAAATGGCGCTGACACTGATGATGTGATCGCCGCAGTGCGCGATGTTAATGACCGAGATCAGCGACGCGGCTTGACCGGCGGATGTCATCATGGCACCGACACCGCCCTCGAGTGCCGCGATCTTTGCTTCAACGGCATCGGTGGTGGGATTACTTAAACGTGTGTAAAACGAGCCGGCGGCTTTCAGATCAAATAAGTCGCCCATCGCTTGTGCGTTTTCGTACAAAAAAGTCGTGCTTTGATAAATGGGGAGGACACGCGCCTCGCCGTTTTTCGGGCGATAGCCCGCTTGAATACATTTTGTTTCGATTCTCCAATCCATGATTGAAAACCTCCTTCGAGTGATCTTCATTTATAGTATAGCTTTTTTTATGCTTTGTCAACGACAAAAACACATTTTATTTAATTAATTATTATATATAAATTGACGTGTATGGCGGAATGTGCTATAATTTCAAATACATATTGACATATATACATTTGTGTGGTAACATGATAACGCATTAACACACTAAAGTGATTATATTTGGTCTTAGAAGGTGCCGTTATGAAACAAAATCGATGCTCAACACCTCTCGGAACAAAAGATCTTCTGTTTGAAGAATCGCTTGTTCGACGCAATATTGAACAAACGCTTTCCTCGTTGTTTATGAAAAGAGGTTTTTCCGAGGTTATGACTCCCGGAATGGAGTTTTTGGATGTATTTCTCGGAGACGATTCGTCGCTTCCGATCGATACGATGTATAAATTGACCGATACCAAAGGTCGTTTGCTTGTGATGCGTCCGGATTCCACGCAACCAATTGCGCGATTGACGGCGACGCGTTTGCAAAATATGCCCACGCCGATTCGTCTGTATTATGCGCAGGATGTGTATCGCATGAACGTCGGTTTAACGGGGCGTGCGGATCAGGAATTCCAAGCGGGCATCGAATTGATCGGTGCATCGGGCAAGCGTGCGGATCTCGAAGTGCTGACCCTGGCGGTTTCGGCGTTGTCGTCGGTCGTCGGCGACGGATTCCGTTTAGAGATCGGTCACGTCGGTTTCTTTGAATCTTTGATCGAGGAGTTGAATGCCGATGCGTCGACGGCGCAGGAGATTCGCGATTTGATTGAGGGTAAAAACTACGCGGCTTTGTCTGAAATGTTGGACACGCTCGAGCAAACCGATGCGGTGATGGCGTTGCGTCGTTTGCCGCACCTCTTCGGCGGTAAGAAGGTGCTCGAAAAAGCACAAACACTTTGCCGCACTGCGCGTGGTACGGAAGCACTTTCGTATCTTGCTTCGGTTTATGAAACGTTGTGTGCGATGGGATTGGAGCAACATGTAATCTTCGATCTCGGTATGTTGCATTGCAATGAGTACTATACGGGATTGATTTTCCGCGGATATATTGAAGGAAGCGGCGAGATTGCGTTGTCCGGCGGTCGCTACGATGCGTTGCTTGAACAATACGGCGCACCGCAAGCGGCGACGGGCTTTGCTATTAATGTGGATGTGCTGATGCGCGTGTTGACGGCGCGCGGGGATGTGTCTCCTTCGAAGCCATGTGATATGTTGATTCATCCGCTGGAAGGCTTTGAATCGCGTGCCCTTTCTTTGGTTGGTGCGATGTCTTCTCAAGGTATCCTTTGTGAATTCAGCGTGTTTGACGATTTGGAGCAAGCACGTGAGTATGCTCGTAAAAAAGGCATGACATCTTTGATGGTCGTCGGTGAAACCGAATCGACCGAGCGTCTGTGAGGTGGAAACGATGAAACCGCTTAGAATTGCGTTGACCAAAGGTCGTTTGGAAAAAGATACCGTTGCGCTTTTTGAACGCATGGGTCTTGACACCGAGTGTGTTAAAAATAAAGGTCGCCGTTTGATTTTGCCCGTCGGCGACGATATCGAAGTGGTACTTGCAAAAGCCGCAGACGTTATTACCTATGTGGAACACGGCGTTTGCGATCTCGGTGTTGTCGGCAAAGATACCATCGCCGAAAGCGGCGGACGTTTTTATGAAGTGCTGGATCTTGGATTCGGAAAATGCCGTTTTGCTGTTGCTGCCCCGAAAGATAAGGATATTTTCGGTGGTTATCGTGAAATCACGGTTGCTTCGAAATATCCGACGGTTGCGCGTCGGTTTTTCGAACGTCGCGGTATGGATGTCCGTATTATTAAAATCGAGGGTTCGGTTGAGCTTGCTCCGTTGATCGGTCTTTCCGATTGCATTGTGGATATCGTGGAAACCGGTGCAACCCTCAAAGAAAACGGTTTGGATATTGTGACGGATGTCATGCCGATCTCCGCGCGTGTGATTGTGAACATGGCGGCCATGAAGCTCAGACAAGAAGAAATTGATTCGCTTGTTTCTCGCTTGGAACAAGCGTTGCAAGGATAAAGGTGATGTAAGATGTTGTTAACAACCGTAAAAGCAGACGGAAAAACCGAATATGAATTGCTCGCGCAATTGGAAGCGCGCAGTGGCGAAGTGGACAAACGTGTCACAGCGGCGGTTACCGAAATTCTGCAAAATGTTCGCGACCGCGGCGATGATGCGGTGCGTGAATATACCGCGAAATTCGACGGCGTAGACGCTCCGATTCGTGCGATCGAGCGTGAAGAACTCGGCGAGCTCGCAAAATCCTGTGACTCGAAGATTTATGATGCGCTTTGCCGTGCGGCAGAGAACATTCGTGATTTTCATGCTCGTCAGTTGCAGCAAAGCTGGATGACAACCAAAGAGGATGGAACGGTTCTCGGACAGCGTATTCGCGGCTTGGAGCGCGTCGGTATCTATGTGCCCGGCGGTACAGCGGCGTATCCCAGCTCGGTGTTGATGAACGCTATTCCGGCGCGTATTGCGGGTGTGAAAGAAATCGTGATGGTGACACCGCCTCCTAAAACGGGCGGTTTCAATCCCGATGTGATGGCGGCGGCGTATATCGCCGGTGTGGATCGCGTGTTTCTTTGCGGCGGTGCTCAAGGCGTGGCGGCGATTGCGTATGGCACACAAACAGTGCCGAAGGTAGACAAAATCGTCGGTCCCGGCAACATCTTTGTTGCAACGGCAAAGCGCCTGACCTATGGCGTCGTTGACATTGATATGATCGCAGGCCCGAGCGAGATTTTGATTTTGGCGGACGACACCGCCAATCCGAAATATTTGGCGGCGGACTTGATGTCGCAAGCGGAACACGATATGCTTGCATCGTCCATTTTGATTACAACTTCGGAGCGTGTTGCGAAAGAGACCGCCGAAGAACTTGAGATCCAAATCCAAAAGCTGTCTCGTCAATCCATTATACGCAAGTCGCTTGAAGATTACGGTGCGGCAATCGTGTGCCGCGATATGACGGAGGCGGTAGAATTTGCAAATCGCCTCGCTCCCGAGCATTTGGAAGTGATGTGTGAAGATCCGATGTCGTATATCGGTCGCTTGGATAACGCGGGTTCGGTGTTTCTCGGACAGTATGCGCCCGAGCCCCTCGGCGATTATTATGCAGGTCCCAACCATGTGCTTCCGACAGGCGGCACGGCACGTTTCTTCTCGCCGCTTTCGGTGGATAGTTTTGTGAAAAAATCCAGCTTTATTTATTATAAGCGTGATGCGCTGCAGGCGGCGTGCGACGATATCGTGACACTCGCCAACGCCGAAGGCTTGGATGCGCACGCGCACGCGGTAGCGGTTCGATTTGAATGAAAGGACGTGTAAACGTCATGAGTTATACCTTGTCCGATAAAACGTTGGCACTTAAGCCGTATACTCCCAACGAAGGCGTTTATCGCATCCGTTTGGATGCGAATGAATCGTTTTTGCTTCCGACCGAAACCGATCGCGAAGCGATGGGACAAGCGGTCGCAGATTTGGATTTGCGTCGTTATCCCGATCCGCTTGCAACAGACGTTTGTCAAGCGTTTGCGAAATTGTATGATCTGGATCCCGATACAGTTACCGCAGGAAACGGCTCCGACGAGTTGATCAGTGTAATCATGTCGGTCTTTTTGCAAAAAGGCGAAAAGGTCTTGACGGTTTCGCCGGATTTCTCGATGTATCGTTTCTATACCGATATCACCGAAAATCCTTGCCTTGTACTTGAGAAAAATGATGATTTGACAATCGATGTTGATAAGGTGATTGCAACGATCAACCGCGACGTTATTCGAATGTTCATTTTCTCAAACCCTTGCAATCCGACTTCTCTCGGTCTGGATCGTGATGCCGTTCGCCGCATCATCCGTGAAACCGACGCGTTGATCGTTCTTGACGAAGCGTACATGGATTTTTGGGATCAATCGCTGTTGTCGGAAGTGACGCAGTATAACAATGTTATCATTTTGCGCACGGCATCGAAGGCTCTCGGTCTTGCGGCGGTTCGTCTCGGTTTTACGGTGGCGAATAAAACATTGACGGGCATTATGCGTGCCGCGAAATCGCCCTATAACGTCAATGCGGCAACGCAGGCGATTGCAACCATTGCTCTTTCCAATCCGCTTTATAAAGAGGTTTACGTCGATTTGTTGGTACAATCGCGTAAACAACTCGCCGACGGTCTTGCAAAATTGGTTGAAAAAGGGTATATCAAGACAATGTATGAAAGTTGCACCAATTTCGTGTTGATCGACATTGATGATGCACCGTATTTTTGGGAAGAGCTTGCCGATTTCGGTATTGTGGTACGTTTGATGGGGAATAACCGTTTGCGTATTACCGCCGGAACGGAAGCAGAAAACAAAGAAGTGATCGCGGGAATTGCCTCGATTGCGAGACATCGTGAACAAGAAGCGGAGGGAACGTTATGAGACAAGCAACCGTAACACGTAAAACGCGTGAAACCGATATTACCGTTTCGGTGAATTTGGACGGCGGCGCTGTTGAGATTCAAACCGGTATCGGCTTTTTTGATCATATGCTGGAAGCCTTTGCGGTGCATAGCGGCATTGGCTTGATTGTGAATGTGCAAGGCGATTTGCACGTTGACGGTCATCACACGGTTGAAGATACGGGCATTGTGCTCGGACAAGCCATTGCCAAAGCCCTTGGTGATAAAGGCGGCATTGCTCGTTTCGGCAGTTTCTATGTACCGATGGATGAATCACTCTGTTTTGCCGCACTTGATATCAGCGGCAGACCGTATTTGGTCTTTGATGCATTGTTCCGTGAGGAAAAAGTCGGTGATTACGATTCCTGCCTGACCTCGGAATTCTTCAGAGCACTCGCGTTCCACGCGGGATGGACGTTGCACACGCGCGTTCTTTACGGTCAAAACACGCACCACATGATCGAAGGTATGTTTAAAGCGGTTGCACATGCCATGAAAGAGGCAATCGTGCAAACCGACGGTGTGTTGTCTACGAAAGGCAGTTTAGACTGAAAGGGTTGATGATGGGTGATTATTTTACCCGCGATTGATATTAAAGACCGCCAATGTGTGCGTCTTTATAAGGGTGATTTCGACACAGTTCACCGCGTTGCGGACAGCCCGCTTGAAACCGCATTATCGTTTCGTCAAGCAGGTGCTGATTGGATCCATATGGTGGATCTTGACGGTGCAAAGGACGGCGAAAAGCGCAATGCGGATATCTTTTTGCAAGTTGCGAAAGAAAGTGGCTTGAAGGTCGAACTTGGTGGCGGTATTCGCGATATGCAAACGCTCGATTATTATTTTCAAAACGGCATTTCGCGTTGCATTCTCGGTTCGGCGGCTCTTAAAAATCCTGCTTTGGTCGAAGAGGCTGTCAAGGAATACGGCCATCGTATTGCGGTTGGAATCGATGCATTAAATGGCATGGTCGCGACGGAAGGTTGGCTTGATGTGTCGGATGTACCGTATCTCGAACTTGCCAAACGCATGGAAGCGATGGGCGTGCAAGCGATCATTTTTACCGATATTTCGAAAGACGGCACGTTATCCGGCCCGAATCTCGAGCAACTTTCGGCGTTGCGTCAAACGGTCAGCTGTCAAGTGATTGCTTCGGGCGGTATCCATGTCATTGAAGATATCGATGCATGCAAAAACGCCAAATTGGATGGTGCGATTTGCGGCAAATCGCTTTACAGCGGTACGCTGTCGCTTTCCGACGCAATTTCCCACGCCGCTGTTCCGACGGATTTGTTGCCGCTTGACGATTATTTTGCTAAAAGTGTTTTAATTCCCGCCGTTGTGCAGGAATCGTCAACAAATGAAGTTTTGATGCTGGCGTATATGAATCGCGTTTCATTGCAGCGTACGCTCGAGACCGGTACAACATGGTTTTGGAGTCGTTCGCGCGGGGAATATTGGAACAAAGGTGCTACGAGCGGTCATTTTCAAAAGGTCCTCTCGATTGCGGGAGACTGCGATCGTGACACATTGCTTGTGAAAGTGGATCAAATCGGTGCCGCGTGTCACACCGGCGCTCATTCGTGTTTTTTCAGAAACTTTGAGGAGGGTCAAGCATGAGCTGTTTGAAAGAGGTGTACGAGACGATTATTGAGCGTCGCGATCATCCTGTTGAAAAATCCTACACCCATTATTTGTTTGAACAAGGCATCGATAAGGTGCTCAAAAAAGTAGGAGAGGAAAGCGCCGAAACCATTATCGCCGCCAAAAACGGTAATAATGCGGAAACGATCGGCGAAATCGCCGATCTTGCGTATCATTTGCTTGTGATGATGGCGATGCAAAATATTACCCCTGCCGATATTGAAAACAAATTGATGGAGCGCCACTCGAAAAGCGGCAATCTTAAAACTTTCCACACGGTGGATAAAAACACCTAAGGAGAAATGGCTATGAAATATGGTATTATCGGTGCAATGGACTCTGAAATTGCGTTGTTGACATCCACAATGACCGATGTTGAGACCACGTCCGTTGCAGGATTGACGTTTTATGATGGCATGCTTTGCGGCAAACCGACGGTTGTTGTCAAATGCGGTGTCGGCAAAGTTAACGCCGCCGCGTGCACACAATTGTTGATTGACCGTTTTGCTCCGCAAGCCATCATCAACGTCGGTGTTGCGGGTGGTGTTTCGTCCGAGCTTAATGTGTTGGATGTCGTGGTCGGCACCGCGCTGGCACAGCATGATTTTGATTTGCGTCCGTTTGGTTATGTGAAAGGTTTTCTTGGTCGAGATTACGGCGAGGAAATCGATAAACCTACCTATTTTAAAGCAGACGACGAGCTGATTGAGAAAGCTGTAGCTGCCGCCAAGGCGGTTTTGGGAAGCGAACATGCTTGTTATGCGCAAGTCATCGCGTCGGGCGATGAGTTTGTAGCAAGTGCGCAAAGACGAAACGAGATAGCGTTGCAATGCGGGGCGTATGCCGCTGAAATGGAAGGCGCTTCTGTTGCGCAGATCGCGTCGCAAAACGGTGTACCGTTCATGGTGTTGCGTATTATTTCCGATCTTGCCGACGGTTCTGCTCCGGTTTCTTTTGAAACTGTTGTGCAGTTTGCGGCAGATAAAGCCGCATCAATTATCATGCATATGCTTGAAAATTGAGAAGACTTGCCTTTTGAGGAGTTTTGTGGTATACTGCTTAGCAGAGAGGTGAAGAGAATGCGCATTCGATCCATTATGTTAACTTTGATTTGTGTATTTGTGACGTTGTTTTCTGTCTCTTGCACGACGCAGGAACCTCAAGAAAACGCAACATCCACATCGACCACCACGCCTACAACGGCTGTGGTGATTGACGAAAAGCTTGGCGAGATGCTTACTGCCGAAGAGATCAGTCAAGCGTTAGGTGTGACCATGGGGGCACCGACCGTTTCGGGGCAAGGTACGATTTTGACTTCCATCGGTACTGACACCAAAACGGTGTTAAATGTGGTTGTTTCCGAACGTCCGATCGATATTTTTTATTTGATGTTGCAAGGATATCCCGACATTCAACCGTGTCCGAATCTCGGCGAGACTGCTTGGTTCAGTGCTGTGCACAATCAACTGTTGGTTTACGGCAACGGTTTCATGATCACGGTGGAACTGACAGGAACCGATGACGGCGATCAAAACATTCAAAAACTTCGTTGTCGTCAAATTGCGGCATTATTGCTCGAACATCTGTAAGTATAAAAGCCTTTGAGGAATGGTCCTCAAAGGCTTTTTTATTTGCGGGAGCGAGGGAAAGGAACGGATTGAATGAAATCCTCGCGTTCGATACATCCGAGACTGTACAAAGCACCGAGGTAAACCGCAATCATGATCACCGTGATGGTTACGCAATATAGGGCGTTGTCATTGTCGTTAAATGCGGTTGTGCGATTCAAGGAGTACACAACTGTTAATGCAAGCGACAACGCGAGAAGCGGTTTTGCGATCCATTTGGACACTTGAACTTGAATCGACGAAACTTTGTATAAACGGCTGAAATTTAAGGAACACGTTAAAAGATTGCTGATCACCATAACGACATAAAATCCCACAATGCCGTTAGTGGGCACGATCAAAAAAATACAAATGATCCTTGTGATCGAATCGACAATGCTGTAATATAAAGAATGTGTTTGTTGATCCAGACCTTTTAAAATGCTGACGATCACACTTTCGGTGTACATGATCGGCGCCAAAGGTGCCAACAGCGCAATCATAAAACCGACCTCATTGTCGTGATACAGTATGTTTCCGAGCGGATATGCCAGCACGAACAGTACACCGCTGATGAAATACGAGGATATCAGTGTCATGTGTAACGACCGTTCAATGGTGCGTTTCAAGCGGTTAGGTTGTGACAGCGCATTGGCTTCGGAAATTTCGGGGATCAGCAACGCTGAAAATGCGGTTAAAAACGATGAAGGAAAGAAAATGAGCGGCAGTGCCATCCCTTTAAGTTTTCCGAATTGTGACAAGGCCGTTTCTCTGGAAAGCGTGTGTATTTGTAAAGCGTTCGGTACTGTTAAATTTTCAATGGTGCGCAATCCGCTGTTCAGGTATCGACCACCTGTGATCGGTAATGCGATAGCCAACAATTTTGTGCGAATCCCGATAAACGGTTTGGCGGTGTTTGCCCGATTGAGGTGTCTGCGATCCAGCCAATAACAGACCGCCATATACATACAAGAGATTCCTTCGGCGACCGAATCACCCAGTAAAATCGCGAAGCATGTTTGTTCGACAGTGTCGGCTTGTAGGATTTCGAGGATATAAACGATCACACCGATACGCGTCAATTGCTCCAATATTTGTGCGACCGACGAACCTGTCACTTTTCGTCGCGCCATAAAATATCCTTTTATGCACGACGAAATCCCCATGAACGGCAAGCTGACCGTCATAATACGAAGAGAAGAAACGGCACGTATATCATGTAGGCACGTTTGAGCGATCCACTCTGCACCGAAGCATACGCAGATCCCTGATATCACGCCGATCAATAAACTGAGAAAAACAGCTGTCCATAATGTTTTTTTGACCGATCGTGTGTTGTTTAAAGCGAGTTGATCGGTGCATAAACGCGTAACAGCGGTTGTTAAGCCCGATGTTGCGAAAGAAGAAATCAAAACATACACCGACAAAATCAGTTGATACAATCCCATGCCTTCCGCTCCGACGCGATTGCTGACATAAATCCGAAAAAAGATTCCGATCACGCGAAGCAACAACGATGTGACCGTCATAATGGCGGCGTTTATAAAGAAAACACGTTTTTTCAAACGATTCACCTCTGTGCATACGACGGGCGATTTTCAAAAAGTGTAACGAGCATATTCCATGTCTTACTGTCAATGTTACCTGTCGGTTCAATTCGATGCAATTGCTGAATGGTTCGAATTTCGTTTACTGCTTGAGGATTGTAATGTGCTTGGATTGGGACAGCTTGTATGTTTTGATAATCGTCCGCTAATCGGTTGATCATGTGGGCGATGAGCGGAGCGATATTGTGTGTGTCACCGGGGCGTAGGATAAAGGATGGATGGGGGAACACATGCAACGGCTTCGGGATAATGCCTTCCAAGTCGCTTGCTTGTGCTTGAAGTTCGTCCCATGTCGCGTTGTCTACTTCGCCGCTTGGTTCCAAGCCGTAAAGCGTTTGAAATACAGTAACCGCACGTTTGGTTTGTTTGCTGTATATCCCATCGACGAAAACGGGTACGAGTCGCGGATCGGTGTACGACAAAGTGTTTAATATGTTTTGAATCTCTATTATGTCTTGTCGGCTCAAAATAACACCTCTTTCATTCGGAGGAAATGGTTTGCCCCGGATTTTGCCCTGTGCGACGATCATTTCCGAGTGATAAATCACTGTAAAGGGAAGCGATGGCTTCCCATGTAAACGGATCCACCGCACCCGTGACCGTTAATCCGAATAATTGCTGAAACGTTGAAACTGCTGTTTCGGTTTGCGGCCCGAAATATCCTGTGATCGGCAATGCCGGGATTGAAGTATACGTTTCGCCGATTTTGTTGAGATAGGTTTGCAGAGCACTTACGTATTCTCCGCGACTTCCGAAGCGAAGCTGTAACCCGGGGTAACGAAGTGTTCCGCCTTCCAAAGTCGGTGCATTTTCAACGATTCCGCGATAGGCGCGGTAAAGGTCACGCCATGTTTGAAAGTCAACATTGCCGGTTTGTTCGAGACCGTAGGTTTGCTGGAAAGCGCGCACAGCCTGCGCGGTTTGTTCGGTGTATTCGCCTGTTACGGACGTGTTCGGTACACTGTTGTAAAAGGCACTGACAACCGCTAAATAATACTGCACAAGCCATACGAAATCGCCGCTGTCGCCGACAGATAATTCGCGTACATACAGTTGCGGCAACTCGTCGGCACGAAGCCCTTCGGAGTCCAGCTCTGACAACTGTTTTACAGCATTATAAATCAGAGAAATTTTATACCATGTTGCCTTTCCGATGATGCCGTCGGGTGTTAAATCGAAAATCTCTTGAAAGCTACGCACCGCGTTTTCAGTGCTTTCTCCGAAGCTACCGTTTACGGTTGGGATTTTGGGTATGGCTGGGTAGTTTCGAGAAATTCGATTCAATTGGATTTGTTTTTCTTCGACTTCTTGCGAACTGTCACCAAGGCGTAATGCAACACCGGGGAATGAATCGGGGATTTGAGCTACTTGCGCGTTTTCGACAAGTTCCAGATCCTCACCATAAAATCGCTTGAGGATCTCCAAAGTCGATAAGCCTTCATTGGCGAGGGAGACAGAACCCCACTGGGATAAACCGTCACATGTGCTTTGTACGCCGTCGCAAAACCGCGCAAACAACGGTTCGAGCGTGTTCGGGCGTCGTAAATAATCATTAAAGGATTCGTCTACAATACGGTTGATTGGTTCAAATGTATCGCGTCCGTCGACAAATGCTTGATCAAATGATGTTGTATTTGTGATGTCAAAAGCATAGCCTCTGGAAGGATAATATTCAGTGAATACACGATTTAATGCAAACGAGATTTGCGCCAAAATATTGGCGCGCAAGGCTTCTTCGGGCCAAGTGGGATAAATTTCGCTGCAAGCAACATTTTTGATATAATCCGAAAAAGAAACCGTGACATTCGGCGCTGATTCGTCAGGGAGACCTAAATGAACGGTTATGGTTTCGGGGATGATCGGAAATTCGGGTGGCATTATGGTGTTCACCTCCGATTTAAAGTTTAGGTGCGCTTTGAGGATAGGTCAGTACAACATCATCATCTCCGTTTTCGGGGAGCGGGATCATGCTGACGCTTTGAACGGCAACAACGCCGCCGTAAATCGGTAAATCAATGAATGTCTTTGGGAAATATCCGTCAGCTACCACTTCGACTGTATACAGAGTATAAGGAGCCACCTCTCTGGGAATTAGTGATAAATTTCGATCCTTGGTTTTTAAATCAATGAGAGGTGTTAATCCGCTTTCATCTGTTACAATATTGCGGATCAGTTCGCGTTCGCCGTTTGTTTCCTTGGTAATCGTTACGACGGCGCCGGGGAGCGGCACGGCTTGATTTTCGGTGCTGACACGAACTTGTAATTGACCGATATCGGTTGCTCCTTCGTTGCTTACATCGGTTGGTTGAGGAGATGCTTGAGCGGAAGGAACAGGACTCGATTGCTCTGTGCTGCTTTGTTGTGAGAATGCGATGAATTGAGACATCATATCTTGACGGTATCGTTCGATCAAACGTTGAATCTCTTCCGAATTTTGCTGTGTCATGTCGATCAACACCTTTCGATGGTTTGAAGCATATATATGTGTATGCGTCGCAAATCATGCAAAAAAAGAGTCTGCTTTCTTCGAAAAGAAAGCAGACTCTTTAAAGTTGCCAGTTGATGGGGGAGATACCGTTTTGAGTTAAAAATGCATTACAGGTTGAAAAATGTCGACATCCGAACCAGCCGCGATGAGCGGATAACGGACTGGGGTGTACGGTTTTGAGGACAAGATGATTCGGATTGCGAATCAATGAAGCTTTTGCGCCTGCGTTGGCACCCCAAAGCAAAAATACCATTGGTTTCTCACGTGCGTCGAGCAACTCGATAACGCGATCGGTGAAGATTTCCCAACCTTTGTTGCGATGGCTATTGGGTAATCCTTGCTGTACAGTTAACACAGTGTTCAGCAGTAAGACACCTTCTTTTGTCCATGAGGTCAAATCGCCGTGTTGCGGAATACTCATGCCGACGTCGTCGTGTAGTTCTTTGAAAATATTCACCAAAGAGGGCGGCGGCTGTACTCCTTTTTGGACAGAAAAGCACAATCCGTGTGCTTGTCCCGGGCCGTGATACGGGTCTTGACCGAGAATGACGGCTTTGACATCGTTGTACGATGTTGATTGCAGTGCGTTGAAGATGTGATACATATCAGGATAAATCGTTTTTGTTGCATATTCCTGTTTTAAAAACATACGAAGTTGCATGTAATAGTCTTTTTGGAATTCTTCCGCAAGAAGCGAATCCCATTCATTTCCGAATTGTACCATAATTTTCATCTCCTCAAATTTAGTATATCATACCTTTTTCAACTTTACAAGGTTAGTGGAACATGATACAATATAATTAGAATATAATTGATGGAGAGTGTAACTATGGCAGGCTCGTTTTATGCAATGTTGTCGCGTATGAAACACATCAACCGCTGGGCTTTGATGCGCAATACGCGTGAAGAAAATTTGTGTGAACATTCGCAGGATGTTGCGGTGATCGCACATGCTCTTGCGGTGCTGACAAATACGCGTTTCGGCGGCAAAATCGATGAGGGGACATGTGTATTGCTGGCGCTGTATCACGATGCTCCCGAGATTTTGACGGGCGATTTGCCGACACCCGTAAAATATGATAATCCCGTGATTCGTGACGCATATAAGCAATTGGAAAGCGTTGCGGCGAACAAATTGATTTCCATGCTGCCGTCTGATCTTCAAGCGTCTTATAAACCCTATTTCACGGATTCCGAACAAACGGAAGAACATCGAATTGTCAAAGCAGCAGACAAAATTGCTGCATTGATCAAATGTGTGGAAGAAATCGCGCAAGGTAATGGTGAATTTTCGTCCGCGAGGGTGTCAACGGAACAGGCTGTACGGGCAATGAATCTGCCTGCGGCGAATTGCTTTCTCGACGAATTCCTGCCCGCTTATTCGCTGACTCTCGACGAACAACATTAATTTGTAAAAGGTGGATGAACCTGTGTCTGATGAAATTCGCGGTCGATTTGCTCCGAGCCCAAGCGGACGTATGCATATCGGCAATGTGTTTTGTGCATTGATCTCGTGGCTTTCCGTGAAAGCGGAAGGCGGAACGGCTGTGCTGCGCATTGAAGATTTGGACACAGCTCGCTGTCGAGCGGAGTATACCGACCAATTGCTTGATGATCTTCGCTTCTTGGGATTGGAGTATGATGAGGGACCTGAAAGCGAAGGGCGATATGGTCCATACATACAAAGCAAGCGTTATGAATATTATGAAGATATCTTGGAGTGCCTCCGTAAAAAAGAGTTGATTTTTCCTTGTTATTGCAGTCGGGATGAACTTCATGCGCCCAATGCACCCCACGCTTCTGACGGTCGCGTGCTGTACAGCGGCGCATGCCGCGATTTAACTGAGGAACAGCGAAACGCAAAAACACGTTCACCGTCGTATCGCATTCGTAGTGATGAAACTCGTTACACATTTACAGACGGAGTGTACGGTACCCATTCATTTTGTGTGAAAGAGGAGTGGGGCGACTTTATTGTGAAACGTTCGGATGGCTTGTTTGCGTATCAATTGGCGGTTGTTGCGGATGATGCGGCGATGAATATTTCTCAAGTGGTGCGCGGTCGAGATCTCTTAACATCCGTTGCACCGCAGCTCCAATTGTACAACGCTCTTGGTTTTGAGCCTCCGCGTTTTTATCATGTCCCATTATTGCTCAACGAAGAGGGACGACGACTCTCAAAACGTGACAAGGATTTAGATATGGGGCAGATTCGGGCGCGTTACTCGTCTGCCGAGAAATTGATCGGTAATCTTCTTCATTTATGCGGCGTTCTCGAGAAGGCAGAACCGATTTCAGCGAAAGAAGCGGTGTCGGTTTTTTCGTGGGAACGTATGACAAAAGAGGATATTATATTGATCGATCAACAAATTTAATAGCTAATTTTTGTATAGTCTCCGAAATTCGGAAACAATTCACAAACGCGCTTGGTTTTTGTTGTGTTAAATTGTGTTTCGGGTTAATTCAAACTGTTTTATTTTTGTAAATCTATTTAATATAAATACAAATAAATGTATAATTCAATATATATATTTACAAAATTATAACTTCGCTTTACGTTTTGTTAGTATTTCTCAAGGAGGTGTATCAGATGGTTAAAAAGATCGTGAAACGATTTGTACAAAAGCATCGTAAAAAAATCCAATTGTTGCCTCGCCGTACAATCGCGATCATGCTGTCTGTTTTTATTTTGACGTCCACGTTTTTTGCAGGTGGACTGATCAACTCGTTGGCGGGTAATCCGACGAAAGTGAGCGGCTTGAATCATTCTGTTCCCGTTCAGCAAATTAACCTCATGCCGACGGATGCTGACACGGTATATTATGATAACAATAACAATATTACCGGTTATTCGCGCACGACATTATATGCCTCCGATAACGGCAAGGAAAGCGGCAAACATTCCAAAATTGTTGTGAATGAAGACGGTTCTGTTGACTTTACAGCTACGCAAAATACGTGGCACGGCAACAATACGGCCCATACATCGACCTCGTATGTTGAAAACTTGACTTTGATCGGTCAACAAATCAATCTTGCCGAAAATCCCTGGTTGATGACACAATGGAGCGGTTCGGGTCGTGTCAACGGACGTATTTATATTTCTTTCACGAGTAATGGCACGGAATACGGCAAGAACGGAAAACCTCTTACCGATAATGCGGCGGTTAAAGCGTTTAAGAATACGTATCAAAAAAATCCAACCGCCGCAAAAGGCATTGCTCAAAATCTTGTTGACAACGGCGATTTGATCATGATCACGTTGAGCAACGTGATCAAAGATAATGATGCGAACCACAAATATATCAATCCCACTGAAACGGATTTTAATGCCGGCTCGAAATTTGATTTTACCGTTGATTTATATAAATATTTGACTGAACAAATTGAAAGCGGTAATATCAAACTATCGTACACCTATAAAGACAGCAACGGCAATACTGTAAATGTAGATAAGTCGACGTGGTTGGTTGGTGATGAATGGAAGGATTCTTCCAAGAACTACATAACGGTCTACATGTCGAGTCAAATTATGGCGAGTGAAACCGGACAACAATTGACGGCCGGCACCAATACACACTGGGAGCAGTTTGCGCTCGGACGAGAGGTGCTTGATCGTCCTGCTTCGATGCTTCCGCGTACAGCTGAGTTTATGGATATTACGGACGTATCCGAAAAAAACGCGGTCAGTTACGGTCGTGTCAGTCCTTCGGTCGACGGTTCGGTTACGTTCAGCAATACATCTGACTCGAACTCGGTCATGTTTAGTTGGAGTCTTCGCCGTTATTTTAATGTTTCCGAACTCGAGTCTCTTCACGTAGAAGCCACTTTTTCAGGAATGAGTGCCGATAAATTTGATATCAAGAGTTGGTATGGCGGTCGTGTGGCGACGACTATGGACGCAAATCAGAAATATTATACATATCGCGGCACCAACACATCCCTGTCTACATTACTTGGCGATCAGTTTATCCGTTCAAAAGAAATAACCGATAGTTCCATTGTGGCGGTTATTGACTTTAATAAATTTGCTAACAGCATT
>JAZTZV010000098.1:0-23132 GCA_045637645.1 Acutalibacteraceae bacterium
CGAAAGAAATGATTATAACGACAAGTTTTCTGTTTTTATAAAAGAATAATAATCAAATCATCAAGTGAGTAATTGCACAATTAATAGCAACAGAAACAGGGGATCTTACAAATGAAAATAGTTAGTTGGAACTGCAATGGCAAATTCCGAGAGAAATTCAAAGAAATAGTAGTATTAGATGCCGATGTTTATGTAATTCAAGAATGCGAAAACCCTGCAGGAAGTCTATCTGCCGAGTATAAATCATTTGCACAAAATTATATTTGGACAGGTGAAAACAAAAATAAGGGATTGGGTGTATTTGCAAAACCTAGTGTTCAATTGAGTGAAAACACTTGGAACAAATATTGTTTAAGAAATTTTTTATCTGTTAAGATAAATAAACAATTTGATTTGGTTGCTGTATGGGCTGGTGAACCCTACATAGCAGAATACTATATCTATCAAAGTATCAACATAGAAAACTATAATGATAAAACAGTTATCATCGGTGATTTTAATAGCAATGCTATTTGGGATAAAAATCACGGTGAACGAACGCACAGTGCTGTTGTTGAGCAACTGGAAGCTCTTGGTTTATGTTCAGCGTATCATTATCAAACCAAAGAACTGCAAGGCGAGGAATCAATTCCAACCTTTTATCTTTATCGACACCAAGATAAAGGATATCATATTGATCATTGTTTTACTTCTCCAAAAAACATTCAATCCTATGCCGTCTTGGATTCTTCGGTCTGGTTAGATAAATCTGATCATATACCTGTTTGTCTTGAATACAGAATTAAGTAAATTTTTAATATAAGGATGTGGTGCGGTTGCGCACAAAACTTATTCGTATTTCTTGGTCCGACCCTTTACCGATTGACGATGTCATTGCCACGATTGATAATGATTGTATCGGCTTATACTACATAACCCGCCGAGCAAATCGTGAGAATGCGAAGGAGAAAAGCTTATATTTAGGCGAGAGCACAAGCTCTATCAAAAGCAGATTGAAAGATCATAAAGGCTGGGTGCACGGATATAGTCGTAGCGAAATATTCGTTCGCATCGGAAAAATCGATTATCCGAATGAGAATATTGAAGAAGCGATTAAACATGCAGAAAGAGCATTGATTTTCGAACATGGACCATACGGAACAAGAGTTTTGTTTGAGAATACCGCATCAACCAAAAGCTATATCTACACCGATATTTATAAAATAATCAACGAAGGTAATCGTTTTGAATTAAAGTGTGAAGTGGATATGAATTTACATGAAGATGCGTAAAAATAATGTGTATTTAACTTTTTCGTTTTTATTATCCAATTGTTATACTCTTTCTATATACCCCTCACCCGAGAATTACAAGGGTAACGCACCACCGGCACCAAAAAGCACAGATGCCCTTCGGGGTGTCTGTGCTTTTTCTTTGTTTGGCGGGAGGTCGGACGAGAACCGCGGTGAGATAAGTGACGTCCCAAGAAGCCGAGCGAGAGCGACGGCTGATTGGTTGACGGAACTTATGCATGCGAACGCGCTTTTGCGCGTGAGTCGTAGTCCGGCCACCGGCACCATAATAACTACCGCCAATGATACAATTCGTATCTTTGGCGGTAGTTGCTTTTTTATCGAAACTTAGTATAATAAAATGGTGAGGACTAATTCTCAAACAATAACGAAAGGGAAAGGTGAATCTGATGAAAAAGTGTTCATTTGGAATGTGTATGCTTGTTATTCTTATGTGCCTTGTTATTTTGGTAGGTTGCGCAAATACAAAACAAACCGCAACTCCCGATGCGCCCAAAAGTGTTGCTCAGGTTGGTCAGATCCCGGATGATTTTAGGCATATTGTTGAGAATAATCTCTTTGACGGTGTTATTGCGTTCGAGAACAGATTGTTAAATGCAGAAATCGTTGAAACAAACGAAGAACACAGAACCGCTACCCACCGTATTCAAATGATGGACTTATACGGAAACAACCTTGCCACCTATATTTGCAATTCAGATGATGCCTATCATGTGAGTACGCTTACCGCTACCCAAGACGAAGGTTTTTTGTTTGTGCTCGGCTTTTCTGACTATGCTTATGACCAAGACACCTGGGCCAGCGACAATGGATTTGCCTCTCGGATTATCAAATGCGACGAAAACGGTAATGTTCTGTTTGATACATCACTTGATGGTGTCGAAGGAAGAGCGCTCCGATACTGCTTTGAAGTAAATGAGCACTTTTATTTCTTCGGAACGCTCGAAACGCCGGAAACAAAAACAAGAGGTGTCAGTTCACCCTCGGATATTTATATGGTAGTCCTGGACAGCGCTGGAACTGTGGTCAATACGCAAATGATTGCAGGATCTGACTTTGATAGCTTGGATACAGCGGAAACAACCGAAAATGGTTTTCTCCTGTCAATCAGCGCCCAATCGAATGACGGAGATTTTGCCGGTTCTCAGTCAAATGGATACCCGAAAGATTGGATTTTTACAGTCAACTATGATTTGATGATAACCGGCAAGGATATGAAGACGGGCAGAGATTATTTTGATAATCGTCTTGGCGAAAAGAACGGAGCGCCGATCTATAAAAGCGACAGTCTGCTGACAGGTTTTAACGCTGGCACCCCGGACGTCTTCATTGATTATGGGGATTTTTATTTGATCGTTTCCAGCAATAATACCGGAGTATATGAAAAAACACCCCCTATGATCAGTAGCATTTGGTACTATACAGAAAGCGTTTATTCGGCTTATGACTATAGCGGCAATCTTATTTTTAGAGCATCTGTGGATTCGTCACCTGACTATGATGCGTTGGTACAAAAGTTTTATGTAACACCTTAATTCAGCCGTTTAACGAATGCAAGGCTCGGCGCAATAGCGTTGCATTGTATCAAATTGTGTAGTATATGCCAAAAGAGCAGATACCCCGTTGGGGTGTCTGCTCTTTTTTATTTATCGGTAGGTTGACTTCGCCAAAGGCAAGTGCCGCAAAATAATAGAGGTGTCGCAACAACACGACACCTCTATTACTATTACCGTCTTACGTAATCACTCAATATCAATTACTTGAGCGTCTCGCGCAGAATCAAGCGGGCATCCGCCGTGTTGATGTCGCCATCGTTGTCGACATCCGCCGCCAAACTCTGCGTGTAGGTCAGACCGCCCGCGCCCAACGCATAGATCAACAGGATACGCGCATCCGCCGTGGAAACCGCGCCGTCGCCGCTGACATCGTATTTCATATTCACGGGAGACGGGATCTTTTGCACCACATCAAGAGCATGCAAAATCACTTCGGAGCCTGCATCGCCGACGTTGAACACACGGATCTTGGAGATCTTAACCTGACCGTTGCTCGCCGCAGATGCAGGGATGATATCGCTGAGTTTGAGATAACCCGCAAAGGTTTTGCCGTTGCCGACGAGGTCATCGCCCTTGAGCGTGACACCCTTCATATACTTTTGCAGTTGATAGGTGCTACCGTCGCTCAGGGTAATCATAATGTTGGTGTAACCGTCAACCGTAATGTTGTAATAAATGGAATCGTCAAGCGACACATACATACCGCACGCACTATCCACAGCAGGATAATTGCCGGTGGTGTTCACAAGCACATCACCGCGGGCATCACGAACGACATCGATATTCATGGTGTTGTTGATGTTTTTCCATTTTGCCGCATACGGAGGCAACAGCGAAGTGTGATAATCCGCCATTTCCGTGGTGCCGCCGGAAGCGGAAACCTGCACCGCAATCAGTTCGGAGATCAGATAGTACGACTTGCCGCTCTTCGTGGTATCTTTGTAACGGAGATAGCCGTAAGCGGTGCCTGTGCCCGATGCCGTGACCTTGCCGTTGTTATACGTGAAGGTGATCGGGGAACCGCCCGTGCGGACAAATTCACAGCCCAAAATATCATGATCGAGAGACGTCTCACAAAGCGCCTGCAATGTCGTTGCCTGTCCCTCTTTCAGATGATAGCGAGCGCCCGCCTGAATGTTGCGGACATAACCGTCGTCATATTCCAAGTGGTCGGTGGCAAGGCCCTGAAGTCCCTCGGTGAAGGACGTATCAAACCGCGCCTGAGACGCATGGGTAAACGGACGATACTGGAAGCCGCGCACCGCCGCTTTTTCAATCATATTGTTGACGATGGTGGTATCGTCTGTGTAAAGCACCGTAATGTTCGGATTGAACGAGAAGTTATACGGCAAGCAGCATTTTTTCGCCCAATTGAGCACCTCTTCCGCCGTGGTGTATTTTTCATTGTAGTTGGCAAGCAATCCGACCGATACACCGGGAAGCGCTTCCCGAAGCGCCGCCGCCTGACCCGCACTGAAGGAAATGCTGACCACCTGATGCTCCATACCCATTTCCTTGATATCTCTTGCAACCAAGGGAATCAGTGCCGAATCCCAGTTTTTAAGTTCCACATTACCGACGATATCGGTGCCTTTGAGGAATTCCAGAAATTGCTTCAAGGTGGGGATCTTCTCGCTGAAGCCGCTCATGCAATCCACATTGTATGTCATGAGTTCGGCGTAGGTCACATTTTCGACCTTTTTGGTTGTGTCTTCACAATCGGTCAACGAATAGAGATATTCGTCGTGGTAGACCACCACGACACCGTCAACGGTCTGACGGACATCCATCTCAATGAAGTCCGCACCGTTTTCAGCCGCGGCATAGAACGCCGGCATGGTGTTTTGGGGCGTTGCCGCACTGTAGCCGCGGTGAGCTTGTACAAAGGGTTCACGCACAACCACGGGCGTGCCTGTGTTGAAGCTTTCGATCACATAAATCGATCCGCCGTGGTCGGTGGAAACAAGACCGTTGACACCTTTATAGATGTTATCATACACTTCAGAAGCCGGCATGTTGTCGTCGATCACCCACACATTCATAAAACGCTTCTGCATGTAGCTGACATCCGATTTCGACACATAATCCGCGTCCACCATGATAATCTTGCCCTGCGCTGTGTTGGTGTCGATCACCATCGAAACAAGATCCGCCTGCGTTGCCGTCGAAGTCAGCTTCTTGTACAGCACGCCATACAGATTCAACATCTTGCCGCGGGCATATGCAAGGACATTCCTATCCTCCGCAACAAGGAACGCGTCCTGAAGCGCGACTTCGTTGACATACGCCGCCAACGCATCCGCCGTGGCGTTATCCTGAATATAGAGCGCGGGGATAATCTTGCCGCCCATCATCGACAGCGCTTCATTAAGCGTGGCGATTTTCGTCTTGCCGTCGGGCGTTAAGATGTTCATATTTTGATCAATATGAAAAATCGCCGCTGTGGGGGTTTTGACGGAAGTCAGTGTGCCGTACACCGTACTGTCGGTCACGTGCGTGACAACCGCAGGAGCCGCCGACAGATCCGTCTTCGGAATATAGGTGTCATACAGCGCCGGTTGCGTCGCTACAGCCGCTTGCACGAAAGACAGTCCGCACACCGCTGTCATGGATAGCACCAGTGATAACACCAATACCCAAATTACTGACTTTGTGATCGTTCTTTTCAAAGCCATCACCTTCCTATTGTATGAAATACAAGAAAAAATGATTCATTGTTTGTCATATCCCATAATCCATCATTTCTTTCAGTGTATAGCATATCGCATCCATAGGCAAAAGTCAACAATTGATTCCGAAAGATTTCAAAGCCTTTTGTGCATTATCACGCGATATAGCGACAAACTTTTGGCAAATTAGGCAGAAACGTTGCACACAACACTTACATTCAGGAAGGAAGCGTATGCGCGCGAGGTGAAGTCGTGATATTTTTATGCGACAGATTGATTTTTCGATTTATATTTGGTATAGTAGAAATAATCCAAAGGAGGTTAATTGTATGAAACGTTGGATTTCTTTCTTATGTATTATCGCGATCATGTGCGGGGTGCTTACGTTTGGTGCTTCGGCGGCCGCGACCGAACGCACGTTGAATTTCGCACAAATGAGCGGCGGCTACCGCATCCTCGGACGCGCGATGCAAAAGCAATCCGAATTGCTGATGGACAACGTGGCATCCGGCTTTGAGTTTTATTTCAACGGCAGCGGTGATGTCTCGTTCAACGCCAGCGTCATGTGCATCAACTGGGGCAACGAACTGGCGCAATATTTCACCGTTGTGGTGGACGGCGAACGCACTCGCGTGCGTGTGCAAATCGACGAACACGCCAAATATGAGTCGAAGAACATTGTGCTTGCCGAAGATTTGGCAAGCGGCGATCACCACATCGAAGTGTACCGTCAAACCGAGGCGTCGCAATCGTTTTGTGTCGGCAAATCAGTGACGTTCACGGGCACGTTGCTCCCGCCGCCTCCGAAGGCTTCGCTGACATTTGATGTCATCGGTGATTCCATTTCGGGCGGTTACGGCGCGCTGTGGGACGGCACGCCTCATCAAGGTTTCCACCCGAAATACCAAGACGGCACGCAAACCTATGCGTTTTTGGCGGGTAAAACCTTCGGAGCCGATGTGCGTGTGTGCCAAGTCAGCGGTTACGGTTGTGTCAAAGGTCAAAACACGAACGGCGACAACATGCAAACGTTGTATCCGTATTTGTGTTTGAATCGCGACGAAACGTTGTATCCGTTTGACACGCTTGCCGACGTCGTGATCATCAACCTCGGCACCAACGATTACAGCGTGGGCGTGACCTCCGCCGAATTCCGAGTCGGTTCGAAACAACTGATGCAACTCGCTCGCGAGAAGAATCCGGGTGCCAAGATCGTGTGGTGCACGGGTATGATGGGTACGCGTTACAGCGATGCCGTGCAAGCGTCGGTGAACGAACTCGGCGGCGCGGCGAACGGGTATTTCTTTGTGAATCTCCCCTACAACGGCAGCGGCGCGGGTGCGCATCCGTCACTCGCGGGACACCAAGCGGCCGCCGCTGTGTTGCAAGACTTTTTGAAAACCAACGTGCTGTCGAGCGATGTGCTCACCGCACAAACCGATGCGGCGACGCTTCGCGCGGCGGTGAACGAAGCCGCAACGATCGCCAATCCGTCGGCGGCGTTGCAGGGAGCGATCGCTCGTGCGCAAACGGAACTCGCGGTCAACACCACCGATCCCTACCGTTTGTACCAACGTCTTTGCGACATTGAAACGGCAAAAAGCGCGAGCGTCAAAGGCTTGTCGCTGATGCCCAAACAATACATCTCCGACACCCCCATCGCGGCGGACGGCAAGTCTTATGTGTGGCCGATGTACATGCTTGAACACGGTTGGATCTCGCTTTACAAAGGCGGCGAAGGTGCTTATTGGCCGTCGATCAATACCCCGATCGATGAAGCGGTGGATGTGGACGAAACACCGTATTTGTGCCTCGACGTGGCGGCGAACGCTTCGTTCAACGCGACCATCGCCTATCGCAGTAACCCGTACGGCGAAATCGCGTATGTTCAATTTTCGGAACTGGCGGGCAACGGCGCAAACGATTTCGGTCCGTGCGACCGCAAGATGATGACTTGGGATTTCGGAGCGTATGTGCGTGAAAAAGGACACGTCGGCGACAGCGGATTGGTATCGATCGTGTCGTGCCAGATCTTCATCGTCGGCGAAACGGATCAAGTGGTACAATTGTTTGACTGCGGCTTCACAAGCGGCTCATCCGACTCCTTGACGTTGAGCGGTTCTTACGCTGTTCAAGACGGTTGCATCGAAGCCTTGAATCCCGGCACGACCGCGGAGATGTTGATTGCCGCGATGGATCACAGCGAACTGCTTTCCGTGACGGACGCAAACGGCAACGTTGTCAGCGGTAAACTCGGCACGGGCATGACGCTGACGCTCACGTCGGGCGGCACGGTTGTCGACAGTGCCACCGTTATCGTGCGCGGCGATGTCAACGGCGACGGCAATTGCTCCACCGTGGACGCACGTGTGGTCGTCAAACATTCTTTGGGCGGCACAACAACGCTGAACTCGATTTGGCTGACGGCTGCCGATTACAACGGCGACACGAAAGTGGACACTGTGGACGCACGCGAAATCCTGCGCGCCAACCTGTAAAAATCCGAAAAGCGGATGCTCCGATCGGAGCATCTGCTTTTTTATTTTTGGGGCGGGAGATTGATTTTTCGATTTTGATTTGTTATAGTATTAGTAACCTAAAGGAGGTTGATCGTATGAAACGTTGGATTTCTTTCTTATGCATTACCGCGATGTTGTGCGGGGTGCTTCCGCTGGGTGCTTCGGCAACCGCAAGCGAAACGCGCACGTTAAACTTTGCGCAGATGCACGGCTATTACCGTACGCTCGGACGCACGGTGGAACACAACGCTTGTTTGTACATGGACAACGTTGCCGCCGGTTTTGAGTTTTATTTCTACGGCAAAGGCAACGTAACCGTCGATGCCACGGTGGTGTGCAGTACAAGCGGTGAGATCGCGCAATATTTGACAGTGATCGTGGACGGCGTGCGCTCTCGCGTTCGCGTGGAATGTGAAGCGTTGCACAACGCGTATTCGAAGACCATTCCGCTCGCCACGGGTCTTAAAGAGGGTTACCATCACATTGAAGTGTATCGCCAAACCGAAGCGCAAGTCTCCAACTTCCGCGCCGATTTTCTGACCTTTACGGGCACTTTGCTTGCGACTGCTCCCGAGAGCGATCTCGTCATTGACGTGGTCGGCGACTCGATTTCGGGCGGCTACGGCGCGCTTTGGAATTCGTCGCTCGGCGTGAGCGATCCCAACGCCAATCATCCCGCTTATCAAGACGGCACGCAAACGTACGCCTTCTTGGCGGGCAAAGCGCTTGGCGCGGATGTGCGCGTGTTGCAAAGCAGCGGCTACGGTTGCGTCGGCGGCTGGAACGGTCGCGAAGTGAACCTGCAAACGATGTATCCCTATCTCAACTGGTTCCGCAGTCAATCGTATCTCAATCCGTTTGATCCGCTTGCGGATATTGTCATCATCAACCTCGGCACCAACGATTACAGCACCCGCGACATGAACAACATGACAAACGCCGAATTCCAAGCAGGTGCCAAAAACCTGATGTCGATGGCAAAGCAATACAACCCCGGTGCGACCGTAATTTGGTGCACGGGTATGATGGGCTCGTATTACGCAAACGAAGTCAAGGCGGCCATTGCCGAACTCGGCGGTGCGGACGCAGGCTATCACTTCCTGGAATTGCCCAGAGGTCAAGGTGGCGCGGTGTCACATCCGAATGCGGCGCAACAGAAAACCGCAAGCGACGTGCTCCTTAACTACATCAAAACCAACATCCTCCCCACCGACTACACTTCGCAAACCGCGACCAAGGCGGAACTTTCCGCGGCAATCAACGACGCCAAGGCGGTCAGCGATCCTTCGGCGGCACTTTTGGGCGCGATCAACCGTGCGGAGATGGAACTTGCGGTCGGCACCACCGACACATACCGTTTATATGACCGTTTGACCGATATTCAAAGCGCCATGAACGGTGATGTCACGGTGTCGATGATGCCCAAGCAACACATTTCCAAAACCCCGACCGCCGCAGACGGTCAATCGTTCATCTGGCCGTATTACGACAACGTGGCTGTGGACGGTTCGGTGACGCTGTATAAAGGCGGCGACGGCTTGTATTGGCCGCAAATCACCACCGCACAATACCAAACGATCGACATCGACGAGACACCGTATCTCCATCTCGATTTCTTGAGTTCGGCGGCATTTAACATTTCGCTGACGTATCTCAAGGCGGACGGCACGCTCGGCTACGTCAACGCCTCCACCCTCGCGGGCATCAGCGACACCGACTTCCCCGCTCAGGATCGCGCGGCGATGACGTTGGATTTCGGCTCTTACATCCGAAAACAGGGGCACGCCGACAGCGAAGGGTTGGTCGGATTGGTCAGTTGCGATCTCTATGTGATCGGCGAGCAAGATACCTTCGTTCGTTTGTATGACTGCGCGTTCACCAACGACGCAGGTGCACAGCCCCCCGCCTCCATCACGGGACGTTATCCCGTTGAAAACGGCATGCTGATGAATGTCGGCATCGGCACGACCGCCGCCGACTTGATCGCCGCGATGGATCACAGCGACGCTCTCGTCGTTCGCGACGCAAACGGCAACGCGGTCAGCGGCGTTGTCGGCACAGGCATGCGCCTTGAATTGACGCAAGACGGCGTTGTGGTTGACAGCGCGGTGATCGTGGTCAAAGGCGATTTGAACGGCGACGGCGCGGCGTCCTCGGTGGATGCGCGCGTGATGCTCAAAGCGTTGCTCGGCTCGACCGTTGTCCTTGACGACGCACAAGCTTTGGCAGGCGATATGGACGGTGAAGGCGAACTCAACACCGGCGACGTACGCTCGATTTTGAAATCGACGTTCTGATGATATTTAAAAATCCCCCGACGTTCCTTCGAGCGTCGGAGGATTTTTTTGCGAGAGATGCAAAGGGAGTACGGTGCGCGACCGCGTCCGTCGGATGCGCGGGTCGTCGAGGTCGCCGACCCCTGCGAAGTTTGTGCGTTGCCGCAAATCTTCGCACAATACTCTCTCGAGGTATTCCGCCCCTCATCCGTCACGCTTCGCGTGCCACCTTCCCCCAGGGGGGAAGGCTTGTGCACGCCGCAATTTTTACAGCCGGCACAACAAAAACCGCCATACCGCAAAGTGCGGTATGGCGGGTTTATTCGATTTAATTCACATTACGCAACGAAGGATTTGAGCAGTTTGCGCGCGTCGGAGGAATCGATCGCTCCGTCTTCGTTCACATCGCCGCGTTTCGCTTGCTTGTAATCAAGCGAGCCTTTGCCGATCGTCAAACCGATGATCACGCGTGCGTCCGCGGTGGTCACATCGCCGCTGGAGTTGACATCACCGATCAAGCCGTAAAGCGCCGGGACTTCACGCACAAGGTCGAGCGATTTGATCACCAATTCGGTACCGACCTCGCCGATGTTGTACACGCGGATGCCTGTGATGGTCACGTTGCCGTTCGTAGCGTCCGCCGCAGGAATGAGATCGGACAGCTTCACGGTCGCACGGATGCGTGCACCGTTGCCGATGAGGTCATCGCCGTTGAAGTTGCCTGCAATCTTCTTTTGCACCATGTAATCTTTACCGTTGCTGAGGAACAGAGTGATTGCAATGCGATCGCCGACAACGGCGTCCACTGCGATCGAATCGTTAAGCGAAGCGGTGATACCCGTCACGGCATTGTTCTCGCCTTGATCGGTCATCACATACGCCGCCGCAGGCCACAAGCCTTCCGTCACGGTCAGCACTTCGCCGCGCTCTTCGCGGGTAACTTTCACGGTGTGACCCTTGATGGGATTCGTCCACTTCTCCACGTAGCCGGGCAAGAGAGACTCACGGTAGGTTGCGGTCGGGGTCGTACCGCCTGTCGAAGTGACGTTGATCGACATCAAACCCGAGACAACATAGAACGAACCGCAAGCCGAGGTGGTGTTCTTATACATCAACACGCCTGTGGCAAGACCCGTGCCCGAAGCCGTCACTTTGCCGCCCGAATTGGTGAACGTCACATTGGCGCCGCCGGTTCTCTTGAAGATGGCATTGTACAATTTTTGATCCTGCGACGTGTAGCCGAGACCCTGCACAGCCGTGGCGGTGCCGCTCTTGAGTTCATAGCGATAACCCGCGTCCAAGCGGCGAACAAGATTGTTATCATACTCGAGATAATCGGTGGTGATGCCTTGGATGCCACCGACATACGCGGTTTCAAACGCCGTCTTGTTGTTGTACGTCCAGGGGTTGAAGTTGATGCCGCGCTGACCCGCAAACGCGGTCACGTTTGCGATCATCGAATTGGCGGCGGTTGTTTGGATCTGACCGAAGTTCGGATGATAGGTCAGGTTGCCGCGCATGATAAAGCCTTTGGCATAGTTCACAATGGCGTCGGGTGTTTTGTGATCGGCGACCGCGTTGGCGAGCCAACCCACCGACACGCCGGGCAATTGCGAGCGCATGCGTTCGCAATAGGTTTGACCGAAGCAGATGCTGACGACTTGATGCTCCATACCCATTTCTTTGACCATCGCCGCGGATTTATCCACCAGCGCGGTGTCGTAATTCTTGATCTCGATGATACCGACAACATCGTCGGTTTGCGCGATCAATTCAAGGAACTGACGAAGCGTCGGGATCTTACCGTTGGCATAGCCCCATTGCGCCAAGTTATCGACCTCATAGGTCATCAGCTCGGCATAGGTGCAGTTTTCAATCTTTTTGGTTTGATCCTCGCAGTTGGTAAGCGTATAGAGATATTCGTCGTGATAAATCACCACAACACCGTCTTTGGTCAAGCGAACGTCCATTTCGATGAGATCCGCGCCGTACAACACCGCGCCGTAGAAGGCTTCCATCGTGTTTTGATTCGCGTACGAGCTGTAACCGCGATGGGCATACAAGAACGGTGCGCGGATGATGATCGGGGTGGAATCGGACGACGAATTGAACACGCCGTTCGCGTTTTCGTAAATCCAGATCGTGCCGGAATGGTCGGCGTCAACAATGCCGTTGACACCTTTATAAATGTTATCGTATTTGGCTTCGGCGGTCATGGTGCCGTTCTTGCCGATGACCCACACGTTCATCAGACGCTTTTGCAGATATTCCACATCGTCCTTTGTCACGTATTCCGCATCCACCATCACGGTTTTTGCCCACGCTTTGTTGGTGTCGGCGTACATCGCGGCGAGATCCTCTTTGGTTGCCGCAGTAGACAGTTTGGTGTACAACACGCCGTACATATTGACGTTCTTGTCGCGCGCATATTTCAAAAGCGTCGCGTTATCGGACACGAGGAACGCATCCTTAAGACCCGCCTCGGTGGCAAACGTCGTCAACGCGTCGACCGTCGCGGTATCGCTCACGTAGAACGCGGGGATGATCTTGCCGCCCATCATGTTGAGCGCATTGGTCAGCGCGGTGATGACCTTTCCGTCGGGGGTGGTAAGATTGAGGTCTTTATTGATATGATAGATGGCGGTAGAAGGAAGTTTGGTGCCGGTCATCGATGCGTAAATCTCGTCGCTCGTCACGTATGTGATGACGGAGGGCGGGTTCACAATGTTGGTATCGGGGATGTAGGTATTGTACATCGCGGGTTGCGTCACGATCGAACCCGTAAATTCTTTGACGGTGATGTTGTCGATCTTGATCTTGAGGTTCGAGGTGGTGAAACCGATCGAGCCTTTGGTCAGGTATTCATAGGACGAGCCCGTAGTGTCAAGCGTCGTGTTGAACACGAGCGAATCGCCGAAATAGAACTTGATGTTGGCGCCGCTGCAAATGACCTTCAAGCGATAGGTCGTGTTGAGCACGAGATCCACCGGTTGCGCCGCTTGATCGATCTTTTGGAAAGCAGAGCCGCTCTTGCGGATGGATAACTCGTTTTGCGTCGTGGTGGTACGCACACGGGTGGTCGCGTAATAATACGGCTCAAGCGAGCTGCTCGCGCGGAAAATCATGCCCGAATAGCGCGAGCTTGTCGACAGCGCATAGTCCGAAGCGAGGATCGTGTAATCCGCTTCAAACACATAGTCGCCTTTGCTCTTCAATTCCGAGCCCGTGTAGAATACGCGGGTTTGCGAGTCGGTACCGAGACCGTTGATGACAAGCGCGCCGTCTTGCACCTTGATGTCTTTGATGCCCGAGTCGCTGGAGATCGTCCAGTTGGTCGGCAAAGTACCGTTCGAGTAGGAATTGAAGTTCTCACTGAAATACACCGCGTCGGCGGCGGACGCCAACGGGATCGTCAGTCCGCAAACCGACATCGCCATCAGCATCAACGAGAACACGGACACCAGGGACAGTGCACGTTTTCCGAAGTTTTTCATGGTTTCTACCTCCTATATCGACTGCATGGTTACAGCGATTTATATCCTTTTTTATCGTACCGCATTTTCAAGTGAAAGTCAACAGGATTATTCCATTTTATTAGCATGATTTTGTGCAATTTTGTGACAAATGCGTTGCAATCGGTATTTTTGTATGCTACACTGAACTCGAAGATAATAAATTTTTTTAAAAATTATGAGGATTTTTCTAATATAAGGATGTATAAAGAGTGAAGATGAGTGAAAGGAGATGCAACTCATGGATACCGGTGCCAGTAGCTACCGCCGATATCTGGAGGGTGATGAACATGCTTTTGAAGAGATTGTAACTGCGTTGTTTGACAAATTGGTGTTTTTCCTTTACCGCTATGTCCATGATATGCAAATTGCGGAAGACATCGCCATTGATACTTTCACCGATTTGGTCGTACATAAACATCGGTACGATTTTCGCGTATCACTCAAGACCTATCTGTTCATGATCGGTCGCAGTCGCGCGCTCACCTATCTGAAGCGTCAAAAGCGGCGAAAAACGACCGTGATGGAGGAAATCCCCGTATCGCTTTCGGACACGGATTTCGAAGAATGCCTTTTACGCGAAGAACAAAAGCAAATTCTCAACGCCGCTTTGGATGCCCTATCGGACGATATGCGTGTCGCGATTCACTTGGTCTATTTCGAAGACCTGTCGTACGACGACGCCGCACGCGTGATGAAGAAAAGCAAAAAACAGGTTGACAACCTGATCTATCGCGCCAAAAAAGAACTGCGCCATATACTTGAAAAGGAGGTGGTCACGCTATGAGAAATCCCGAAGAACGCTTACAGGAAATTCAACGTCGCGCCGACGAACGATTTGCCGCGATTCGTAAAACCAAACGTACCGTTGCATGGATCGCTTCGAGCGCCGTGATGTGCATGTTCATCGGTTTGGCGATTCGCACCATGTCCTCCGTCCCTCCCGCTCCGATTGCAACACCGACCACCACACAAGTCGTCACATCAACTGCCGACGGCGCAACCACAACCTCGACCGACAACTCCGCGATCGACACCACGACGGTTGTTGTTCCGACGACGACCGATCTCCCGGTGATCTTTTACACCACCTACTACCCTCTTACGACCGCAACCGCACACGGCGAGACGGAGACGACCTCCGCAGGTCACACGAGCGGCACCGCACACACGACCACCACCGTCACGCGCGCCACTTCTGCAACGACCACGAAAGTCGTCACCACGACCGTCAGCTCGGAATCGCCCACGACGACAACGGTCGCCGTCACGACCACGACCCATACCTCGCCGTCAACCACAACGACGCGCAATCCCGACGCAGGAGGCAACGGCAACGAGATGTCGCCGAGCACCTCCCCCTCCGCCACAACAACGGTGCGCACCACAACCACAACCGCAACATACGCGCCGTCGGACCCCACAACCACGACGTATGCCACAACAACCACCACGCGCGCTCCCTCCTGGGAGGGCGGCGGAGATATTCAAGCTCCCGCCGCCCCGGGCGACACAACCACCGAACCGACCGCCACCACAACAAAGCCCGCGTATGTGTTTTACTCGGTCAGCTCGGCTTACGAGGTGTCGGCGGGTGACATCATCACGGTGGACGTGACGGTTTCGGACAATCATTATATGATTTTGGGCATGATCGGGGTCTATTACGACAAAAACGCGCTGGAATTGCTTCCCGTCGGCAACAACCCCGACAGTCCTTACGTTGACTACGCCAACCCCGACATCTTGCCCGACGAAAATGTCTCTTGGTTCGTGAACACACCCTATGAAGGTGCGTTGGAATTCGGTTTTCTCAGCACGTCCTTTTGCGGGTCAACGACGGGCGGCACGATCTTCCGCCTGACATTCCGCGTGTTGGACGGTTTTGAAGACCGCACGGAGATCCACTTGGAATTCCCGTTCATGGTATCGGCAAACAACCCGAACGGAACCGCGGCAGACGATTACAACACACGCATATTAAAAGCCAGCGGTATCATTTCCGCCGACAAAAAACCGAAAAGTCCATATTGGTGAAATGAGAACACCCAAAGGAGGTATTCGTTATGTGTAAAAAGTTCGTTTGTTTACTTCTTTGCGCCGCGTTGCTGGCAAGCGGCATGAGCATCGGCGCCACCGCCGCCAAGCCGACCGACTCCGCCACACTGAGCAATCTTGCGCGCTTGTTTTACGCGGTGGCGGGCGAACGATCCTTGAGCGCGCATGAGATCGCCCGCGCCGACGTCAACCGCAACGGCAACATCGATTTGCAGGACGTGACCCAAGCGTTTTATCGCTTGAACGGACAGGAGACCGCGACGGTTTCTGTCGCGTTTGACATGAAAATTTGGGATTTGGACAACACAAGAAACGCGTCGACCGAGCCTTTTGTTCTTGAAAGCAACGGCGATTTTGCAGCATTTGTCGCCGACAATCCGCAAGCGCAGATGTGCCCCGACGGATTGCGCGTGGATTTCAGCACACATGCGGTCATTGTCGTACCGTTTGACATCACCTATAACTACGTTGCGAACGTGACGACAGACGATGACACCGTCTACGTCTCGGTCGTGAGCATCACAAACGGCTTGTTCACGCCAAACAAATCGTTCGCTCTCCTCACCGTCGCCAAAGAGGACATCGACGGCAAAGACGTGAGCATCACGCGCTATACCACCACAAGCAGTAAGCGTTCCGCTTCGTCGCAAACAATGACACCGGGCGGCGCTTCGTTCAACGGCGACAAGCTCGGCGCGACCTGCCGCGCGGATGACGCCTCGCTGTCGGTTTCGTACACCATGCCGTCGGGCGGCTACACCTTCGAAGACTTGGACTATGTCGTGACAGACGACGCATTTCTTGTCATTTGCAGTGTATTGACCCCGCGACCCGATGATATGACGCTCTCGGTGATCGAAACGATTTCCGCTTCGATGCCGATCGCACAAGGCGATTATCACGGGCAACCCATTGTACTCGTCGAGCGTTTTCGCGTCGATTACCGCTTGGTCGTCGGCACCGAAATCCCGCATAAGGTCGTGTTTGAAGGCGAGTTGTCCAATGCCTCCCCCGCGCAACAAAGCGAAGCCGTGTTGATCACGTCGTATGACGCATTGATCGACACGTACAGCGCGGATGCGAAAGGTGCGCCCGATTATACCGCTCAATTTGACGAAGCGTATTTCGAGGATCACGCGTTGATTTTGGTCAAAGCTTATTACCACGTCTTACCGCACGAGGTGCATATCGACGGCGTCGGAGTGCAATCCGGCACCTTGCATGTGATGCTTCGTTATACCAACAAGGCGTATCACTTGCCGATGCTGTATCACGGGCGATTTTTAGTGGAGATCCCCGCTCGGGAAGCCGCAACCGCCAACGGCGTTCGTTGCGACGTGTACGAAGAATATCAACTTTAAAACAGCACATAAAAAGTCCCACGGTTCAGTTTGAACCGTGGGACTTTTTTGTTTATTCGTATTGTGAGAACCCTTCTTTGAACGCCGCGAGTGTGGCGGTCAACTCGGCATCAAGTGCCAAATAGTTGACGATGTAATTCTTACTGTTGATGGTCGTATAGTCATTGACAGAGAACCACACCGCGCCGACGATGTTTTGGCAGAAGGCGTATTCCTCTTTGTTGTTCAAGCACACGAACATGTCCTCGACCCATTTGGCCTGCTTGCTCGCGTTGCGGCCCTTGGTGGTGTCCATCCACTTATCGTAGTTCCAGTCGAATTGCTTTTCGCCGCCCGCGCCCGCCGCGAATTCGGAGATGATCCACGGTTGGTTGTCGAAATAATCCTTGAACGCGTCGTAGCATTGCGTATAACGACTTTGGAACGAGGTGAGCTGCGTGCCGTTGCCCATTTCATAGTTGGTCAGACCGAGCACCTGCACATAGTCCTCGCCGGGCATATAACACAACGCTTCGCCCCACGCACAGTACGGTGTAGCGGGCGTGATCGGGTTGAAGATCCAGATGCAATTGTTGACACCTTCTTCTTCGAAGATGTCGTACAAGCGTTGCCACGTCTGCACGAAGATGTCAGTGTCGAGGAGCGACACCATGCCGCAATAGCTTGTCCAGTCGGTGTCCATTTCGTTGTTCAAACGGAACAGCACAGGCTTGCCGTAAGACTTGATGTCTTTCGCCAGTTTACGGAATTGCGCATCATGCGTGCCGCGTAAAATATCAAACGAGGGATTCTTGGCATACATGTCGGAGTTGTTGTTTGTGGTATATTGATAGGTGAATTGCAGGACGGGTTTGCCGTTGGTGCCGTTGCCGCCCGCAAATTCATTCGCCATATCAAGCGGGAACTGGTTGTAGGACGAACCGTACATCAAATGGCTGTACGTCGGCATGATGGCGTAATCGTAGTTCGTTGCAGTGCTGAGACGATTGTATTCCGATTGAATCTTGGAGCGTTGCGACGAATAACTGCCGTCGGATCTCGGAACCATGCTCGCCGAGAAGAAACCGAAATCGGTTTGCGTTTGACTGAGCAATTGGTTGTAATACTTCTTGGTTTCACTGCTCCAATTGCTCGGGATTTTGGTTTCATACTGTCCTTGCGAATTGACGGCGGTACCTTTGGGCGTCGATTGCTTGAACGAGCGCACGAGGCGATCGATCAGACCCGTTGTGGACACATCACCCTTAAGGATCATCAAATAGAATACGTTGTAAACATTGGTTTTCCGAATCACCGCAATGCTGTAATACGGCATATCGATGCCGGTTTTATTGGTAATGGCGATGTCGTAGGTGCGCACTTCGAAGCCGTTGAGCATGGTCGTGGACACCACGGGTGTACGCTGGTAGGTCATGCCGTTATTGGACAAATAGGTGCTGCTGTTAATGTACCTGTCGAGCCACTCGGTGCGATAGGTTTCCCAACCGCCCGCCGTGTTGCCGTAAGGACTTTGATCTTCACGCGTGACCGTCAGCGAGTAGTGCTCGTTCGTGTAACGCGAACGAATCGCGCCGATCGAATAATCCTCTTCCCAACCCATCGGGATGTCGATTTGATAACCGCGCGTGTAGTTGATCACACGTTGCGAGGTGATGGTGTGATAGATCAATTTGTTGTCTGCCGCCGCGTCCATCGATTCCGCCGACGAGCGTTCGCCGTTGACATACAGCTCCATGCCCGTCAGGGTCGAGAGGCCTTGGGTTTCGGTCGTGTTCGCAAGCGCAGGGCGCACCGCTTCGAGCGGATCGCTCGACACGGTCACAGTCGTCGGGTCGGCATACGCCTTAACTTGCAATTTGTTGACGGTTACGGTGGTGCCGTTCGAGCCGACGGTGTAAATCTTGATTGCCGAGAGCGCGACCATGCCGTTGACACGACCCTTTTCGCCGACATTGAGGTCCGACACCTTCACCGAGCCTTTGTAAGTACCCTTCAAAAGGTCACCCGAACCGGCATCGATCTTGCTCGACGAAATGTAGGAATTGAGCTTGAAGTATTGTCGACCGGCGGCTTCGTCGGTCATCGAATCGCCGTACAGATCGGGCAAGCTGCGGCCGAGGTAGAAGTTGATACTGGTGGCAGAGGCGGTCATGGTCAAATCGTATTCGATCACCGCGTCATCGGGGAGCAACAGCATGTTGTCGTAAATATACGTCGCGTAGGGCCACGCGCCGCCGGCGTTGGTGAATTGCACACCGCCGTTGGAAAGCGCCGTTTCGCTGACCACACATTTCGTGCCGTATGCCGACAGCACGGGATTGTGCCAGCTGTCAATGGTGGGCGCCAACAAATCAACGGTCGTCAGCACGTTGCCGTCGCCCGTCATCGCCCACATCAGGATTTGTTTGGCGTCGGTGGTGTTGACCTTACCGTCGTTGTTAAAATCCGCCGCCTCCTGTTGCGCATAGGCAAGATTTTGATTGTTGACAAGCGTCGTCAACAATTCGCGCACATCGGATGTTCCCGCCGCGCCGTCACCGTCCACGTCACCGCGACGGTACGTCGCCGCCGACGCCGGAACGGAAAAGCCGCCGATTGACAGCATGCCGATCAACATCGCCAGCGTGAACATCCAAGAAAGATAGCGTTTCATACCAAACTGCCTCCTGTTTTTCTTCCGTTTTTAGAATATATATACATAATACTATATCCGCCGATGACTGTCAAGCAAGAACGGTGGATATCCTATACTATAATAATCCGCCAAAATCTTGTTTTATTGCGAGGCAAAGAAAAAAGTACCGCACGAGCGGTACTTTTTTTCTTAATATAAGCAAAGCACATATACGTAAATAAACCGTTTATACCATGGACGGCAACGGAGTTGCGTCTCCAGTTCGCGGCAACCGTCTTGCATCACGGCAAGCTCTGCGTCGGTCAGTGTATGCTGACTGTATTTGGCTTTTTGCGCGAGAGCATACATTGCGTCGGACGGCGACGTTTTCAAGCGGCGACACAGACGTCGCGCATGACGCCACAGCAAGAGCGCGCGGTCGTTTGCGCCGCATCGATCCAAGCGTTTTTGTCGGCGTCGCAAGCGCCAGCGTCGCTGACCGATCACCGCAAACACCACCGCCGCGACCGATCCGACCGCAACGGCAACATACAACGCCACGGTGCCGATGAGCTTCCACGGAATCTCAAAGCCGACAACCTCGTCCTCGTCGGACGCGATCGGTCGGGTGGTCGAGGTCGTCAAATCCGACGCCGTCGTGCTCGTCACGGGCAGGGTCGTTTCCGGTTCTTCCTCTTCCTCGATCTCCTCGGGCGTGGATTCAAGCGGGATCCACATGCCGAGCCACGGCTCGTAATATTCCACCCACGCATGCTCGCGATCCGCCGTCACAACCGTGGGTTCGTTCGCTTCCACGTCGACGAGATAACCCGTGACATAGCGCGTGGGAACACCCGCCGCGCGAAGCAACACCGCCGTCGATGTCGCGAAATGGACACAGTAACCCGATTCGCCGTCGGTCATGAACCATTTGGCGAAGTCGTCTTCGCTCGTCGGCATGCGCTTACAATCGTCCTCATACAGCGCGCTGTCGCGCACATACGTCGCCACCGCGTCGGCGATGGCTGTCGCCGAGCGTTCGCCGCGCAGGATCCGCATCAAGGTGCTATATGCCCATTGTTGCGTCTCGGTGGGCAGCGAATAATAATACCGCATGTCCAGGCCGTCGCTGTACATAAACTCGTTGGGGATGAGGTCGCGCCAGTTGTCGGGCAACGCACGCGTATCCCATTCGTAGGAATTGTCTTGCTTGCTGTTCCATTCGCGACCGTCACCGAGCAGAACGTGCGACTCGGGATAATACGGCACGAACAGTTGCGAGCGCGTCCAATCGGTGTCAATGGTGATATGACCCGATGTGCCTTCGGGGATTTGGGTTTCAAACGCGTCCGCGCGCTTGTCGTCGGACTCCCATGAATATCCCGTGTAAATGTTATAATCCCGCTCACGCAAATACACACGGCCGCTTTCGGTGGATGTCACCGTCAAGACGGGATATTGCAGGAAGAAGCGCGAGCCGAGACCTTTCAAATCGATGCCGTCGATCTCGCCCGTTCCCGCGGTGTAGCCTTCAAAGCCGAGAGCGGTCAACAACTGATTTTGTTGCACCATCAGCGGGTTGCGGAAGCCTTTTTGCGGCACGGCATGGAACAGGCCCGCAAACAGCGCCAACACCGTCACCGACGCAATCAACGTGAGCATCGGTGCGCGAGGAGAAGCCTGACGTCTTGCGCGCGATGTGACAAGTAAGATCGTCACACCGACAAGCAAACCGAAAAAGCACGGTGCCGACGGAATGGTGTCCGTCACGACCAAGCACAGCGCGAGCGGCACACACGCCGCCGCGATCGCCACAATAAGCGGACGACGGCGCACCGTCACCCACGTGACAAGCAACGCGATCACGATCGCAAGGGATAACAACGCAAAGCTGACATCCACTTCAAACCACGCCGCGTTGGAAAAGCGAATGACACCCCATTGATACGCTTGGTTGTAGGTGTAGGTCAAATGCGTGATCACACTTTGGATCTGCGACAGCCAATCGGCGCGCCAAAGCGCCGCTGCCGCCAACACAACTCCGCCGAGAATCGCAAACGGGCCGTAGCGGAACGAGAAACCGACCGCACCCACCGCAGCCGCCGCGACCGTCGCGACGATGCAAAGCGGCAACCAATCCACACGGAATTCGAATGCCGTCATCAAGCATCCGACCGAAGACAACGCGATCACCGCGGCAAGCACACCGCCGATCAACGCTTTATATACCTTTTGGCGAGGTGTTTCACGCGTCATTCACGCCACCTCCGATCCGAATTTGACGAGAAGTCGGTGCCTGTGTCATAACCGATTCTTTCGATGCCTCAATGCAAAGCAGGGTATCAATAGCGCGAATCAGATCTTCCTCCATGGTCACCGTAAACGCCTGCTGACCTTTCACGGTTGCCGCGCTGACTTCAAAGCTGATGCCACGTTCAAGCAATTGCTTGCCGAACGACAACAAGCGACCGAACATGCGATCCAGTTCTTCTGCCGTTCCCGCCAACTCGAGTGCCAGCAAGATCGCGCCGCGGTCGGGTTGCATCGGTTCGCGGACGATGAGCTTGCCCGCTTTGGCGGTCAGCTTCCAGTGAATTTGATTGAGGCTGTCACCGGGGCGATACAGCCGCATTTCATGATGCTCGGAATAGCCTCCGCCCGGACGAGGACGCCACGCACGCGCCAGCAATTGCTCCAAGCCGCTCGGAACGCGCATTTTCACTTCGGTCGGACGCACGATCACTTCGGTGCGCACCTTTTGTCGCACGGGAATCGGGATCAACCCGAGATAATCAAACACCCAAACCCGTTGCGCGGTCAGTTCCAGCGTGCCGCAATGTTCCGCGTCAAACACGGCTTGTTGCGGCACCGACCACGTCTCGCCGTCCGTCACGCGGCGCACGCGAATGCGACCCGTGAACATCGGCAACGGCAACGGACTTTGCCCGATCAAGGAAGTGTGGATCGACGTGCCGCGTGTGACCGCTTCGGGTGCTTCCACGCGCAGGCGGAAGCGAAGGATCGCAGGCAAACTGATCAACAGCGACAGCCACGGAAACCCGAGCATCACCAAAAACAGGATATAGGAGATCCACCCTTGATAAAATGTATAAAACACCGTGCATACCGCGAGCGACAGCAAATACACGGCCCATCTCAACGCCATTCTCATCGCAGTGTCGGCGCGGGAACACGCTCCACAATTGCCCCGAGCACGTCCTCCGCCGTCAGGCCTTGACCCTCGGCGACGGGCGACAACAGCATACGGTGTGCCA
>JAZTZV010000099.1:0-13609 GCA_045637645.1 Acutalibacteraceae bacterium
GTACTCATTGAACAAACGCCATGCATTGATATTCAGCTTCATTGACAAAGCGTTGGCTTTCATATCAACGCCGAGCACCTTGACAAGTTCCGTTGGCGAACCGTACCACTCAGCATTGTCTGCGGTGATGAACGCCGCCACTTTTTCAAGCAAAGGTTCGGGCGGCTCTTTCCAAAGCTCCGTTTCCACTCGCTCCAATTCCCATAAGAGAGTTTCTGTGTTACGGACAAGGTGTAGCTTTTGGTCGGGTTGATCTCTGCCCGACACCTCAAGGGTGGCGTTGTTTCTTGTACGCTTTTCCTTTTGCAAAATAAAGCCGCCATCTGCTGCACCGAGCAGAGCCGTCGTACCGGAGATCATATCGAACTTATCATCGGCATTTTGCTTTCGGGTATGGTGGACGATTAAAACGCAAATACCGTAACGGTCAGTAAATTTTTTGATACGGTTAATGATTTCATAGTCATTGGCGTAACTGTAATTATCGCCGCCGACCTCACGCACCTTTTGAAGTGTGTCTATGATTATGAGTTTGGTGTCGGGGTGTTCGGTAACAAACCCCTGCAACTGTTCATCAAGTCCCTTGCCGATCCGACTTGCCGAAACAGAGAAGTGCAGGTTGTCTGCGCTCTCCGTTCCGAACATTCGATATAAGCGTTCCTGCAGGCGGCGGTAATCATCTTCAAGGGCGAGATATAACGCCGTTCCTTTTCGGGCGGTATAGTTCCATAGCGGTGTTCCTGTGCTGACGTGATATGCCAACTGCGCCATCAAAAAACTTTTACCGAGTTTGGGTGCGCCTGCAAAGATATACGTTCCCGGATAGAGCAAGCCGTCAACCAGCGGTGGCTTGCTTTGGTAAACGGTGTCGTACAGTTCGGTCATTGATACAGTTTTGAGATAGGACGGATCCATCATCCTAATCATTTCACGCTGAATTTCCTCAAAACTCTTGAAATTTTCATCTTCGGTGGTTATAATATTTGCAGTACATTTTAGAGAAGGCTGCTCCGTATCTGCGCCAACAGATACATTCGGGGCAGTCTTTTCCGTTATATTGGTCATTCAGATTCCCCCTTTAATCCATATAAGGTTTTGTTGATTTGGTCGATAACTTCAAGCAAGTCACCGCTGACGTTGCCACCACTTTCGATACGCCTCAGTTCATCAAGCACGGCAGCGAGTTCTACTTTGAGTGCCTTATACACTCTCGGATTTCCTTCCACCACGATTTCACGGTCAGTACACTTGCGGTAGCAGTATTCTTGCTTGGTCAGTCCCGACAGCGCCACGATACGGTTTATCGTTTCGTGTTCTTCGGGCGATACCCGAAACCCTACAGTGATACATCTGAAACGGTCGTGTTTATCTAAGTTCTTAGCTGACATTTTGTGTTGGCTCCTTTCGGAAATTATTGAGCTTGTCTGCCATATCCGTCTGTGTTGACGGAAACAGATGCGCGTAGTTATAAGTGATATTGATGCTTTCGTGTCCTACACGGTCCGCAATCGCCACCGCCGAATAACCCATTTCAATTAAGAGGGAAATGTGGCTATGTCGCAAATCGTGGATACGGATACGCTTAACCCCTGCTTCATCTGCGCCCCTTGTCATTTCACGGTGCAGATAGTTCTTTGTGATGTTAAACACTCGGTCATTCTTTTGTAGACCGTAGAGCTTAGCAAGATATTCCTTGATTTCCTCGATAAGAAAATCGGGCATTTTTATCACTCGGTTGCTTTTCGGCGTTTTCGGCTCGGTAATAACATCCCTACCGTCAATGCGCTGATAGGACTTATTGATTGTGACCGTACCTCGCTCAAAATCGAAGTCGCCGGCAGTTAATGCTAATAGCTCGCCCTCACGGATACCGCACCAATAAAGCATTTCAAATGCATAATAGGATACGGGTTTGTCCATTATCGCAAAGGCAAATTTCTGATATTCTTCTTGTGTCCAAAAGAGCATTTCACGGCTTCTCGCCTTGCCCATATTGCCGACCTTAGCGGCAGGATTCTCTTTCAAACCATAGAACTTAACGGCGTGATTGAAAATGGCGCTGAGCTGATTGTGGAGCGTTTTAAGGTACACGGGAGAGTATTTCTTGCCGTTCTTATCGCATCCTTTAATCATTTCATTCTGCCAAGCAATAATGTCTCTTGGCTGAATTTCGCTGATTTTGCGCTTGCCGAAGTACGGCAGGATTTTCGTGCGGATAATATGCTCCTTGGTCTGCCAAGTGTTTTCTTTAATGCGATTCTTCATATCCACCGTATAGGTTTCAATAAAGCTCGCAAAGGTCATACTGAGGTCTGCCTGAGTTTTATTCAAAAACTCACGTTCCCAAGCGAGTGCTTCTCGCTTGGTCTGGAAACCACGCTTTGTGCTTTGCTTTCGATCTCCCTTCAAATCGGTTACTCGGTAGTAGACCATCCAAGTATTGTTTTTTTCATCTTTATAAACAGCCATTTTCATCACTTCCTTTCCTTAACTTTGGCTGCATCATAGCAAGTCTTGTCTAAGAAGAATTGTGTATTGACTTTTCCCGCCATTGTGGAAAATCCTTGTTCTTGCAGTTCAGCGTTCATTTTCCGTATCACCTTATAGGCGAATGATTTGGAGATTTTGAGTGCCTTTGCAACATCGTCTGCGGTCATATAATAATCTTCAAACATTGCATTACCTCCTTTCCTCGTTTTTAATGCCGTGTTTGGATTGCCGTTCTCCCCAAGTGCCGTTCCTGCCCCTGATTTTCAGCGGCGTTTTCTCGCTCGCTTCCTTTCGGAAGGTCTTGGCGAAGTATCCCACTTGGACGGTCATTCAGTTGTCGCAACTTAACTATATATGTTTAAGTTACCCTTATTATACTAAACATATTCCGTTAAGTCAAGTGGTTTTTGAGAAAATATTAAGCTTTTTTGTTTATATTATCTTGACATAACTTAAACATCTGTGTTATACTCAATGCAAAGCACATAAGTAAGGAGTGAAATTACTATGGCAATTGGTGAAAGAATTAGATTTTTTCGCAACCTAAAAGGTATGACACAAAAGTTTCTTGGTGTAAAAGTCGGTTTTCCGGAGAAAACTGCCGACATCCGCTTGGCTCAATACGAGTCCGGTACAAGAACACCTAAATCAGATTTAACCGAAGCACTTGCGGATGCTTTGGGTGTTTCTACTATGGCATTGAATGTTCCTGATATTGATACAGATCTCGGATTCATGCATACTCTCTTTGCATTAGAGGACATTTACGGCTTGAAGATTGATAAGCTTGATGACGAGATTTGCATCCGTCTTGACAAAAACAGAGGAACGTCTTACATTTCTTTGCTTGAGCGTTTTACCGCTTGGCAGAAAGAAGCAGAGAAGTACCGCAATGGTGAAATCAGCAAAGAAGAATACGATCTTTGGCGTTATACATACCCCGAAGTAGAGGTGCAGCGCACAAGGGATGCTCTTGATGCACTGAGGAAAACAACAACAGGTGAAAACAATGACTGAAAAAGAAAAATACGCCTTAGAATGGAATAATAGCGCACAGTATTTTTACGATCATAACAGCTATAAGCATTTAGTTGCGCATATAGGTAAATTTAAAACGGTCTTAGAAATTGGTTGCGGCACGGGACAAAGTACGCTTGCTTTACTGGAAGCAGGTCACAGTGTAATAGCAGTTGATCAAAATGCGTTCTGTATAGAAAAAGCAAAGCAACTAATAAGCGCCTCTGGTTACTCAGTGGTAGAAAAACTTGATGAATTGTCACCTAAAACGGTTTGTTTCATTGAGTGCGATGTTACAAGTTCAAGTTTTGAACAGAGTATACTTCCCAACATCCATCCTGATGTAGTAATCTGTTGGAATATTGGTTCGTATTGGGATAAAGCAAAAGTAAATGATGCCGTTCCTAAGATGATAGAATACGGTCTATCTCGGGAACAAATTGCAGAAAACACCGAATCCTCTTATGGTGAATTGGTATTTTGGCGCACTTGTGTTATAGCAAAAGCTAAACAATGTGCTGTTCACCTTGTGGATAGAGGTATGCAAAAGATCACAAAGTTTAATGATCCATATTATTCATTCCTAAAACGAGAGCTGGGTTTTAGCAAAATCAAATATGCTAATATGAAAGCTACTACTCTTTCAAAAGGTGGAAGGCAACTCATCTCAAATGGACAGGTAAATACGCAGAATGAAATGCCGATCATTTTCATTTCCATATTGATGACATAAGAAAAAAGAGCTAACAGACTTTGTAACAAAAATCTGTTAGCTCTTTATTTATGAATAATCTGAAATTGTTGTCAAAACGTTGTCACGAGGCTTTTTCAAACCTCAAAAACCCAGTGTTTATGCGGGGTTTCAGCGTTTTTGGTATTATTCCCACTCGATGGTGCCGGTGGGCTTCGGAGTGAGGTCGAGGAGGACGCGGTTGATGCCGTCGACTTCAGCGGTGATGCGCGCGGTGATCTTGTGGAGAACCGCGTAGGGGATCTCTTCGATCGTGGCGGTCATCGCGTCGGTGGTGTTGACAGCACGGATGATCGCGGGCCAGCCTTCATAGCGCTTCTCGTCTTTCATGCCGACGCTCTTCATGTCGGGCACGGCGATGAAATATTGCCACACAGTCTTGGACAGACCGCAGTTTTCAAATTCTTCGCGCAGGATCGCGTCTGCTTCGCGCAGAGCGTGCAGACGGACGCGGGTGGTCGCACCCAGGCAACGCACGCCGAGACCCGGGCCGGGGAACGGCTGACGGTAGACCATCGCGTGGGGCAGGCCGAGCGCCTCGCCGACAACGCGGACTTCGTCTTTGAACAGCAGTTTGAGCGGCTCAACGAGCTCGACCTTCATGCCCTCGGGCAGACCGCCGTCGTTGTGGTGCGCTTTGATGCCGTTGCGGCTCTCAATGATGTCGGGATAGATGGTGCCTTGTGCGAGGAAGTCCATGTCGCCGCTGTCATACAGCTTTTTGGCTTCGTCGTTGAACACCTCGATAAATTCGCCGCCGATGATCTTACGTTTTTTCTCGGGTTCGGCAACGCCCGCCAGCTTATCAAGGAAGCGGTCGGTCGCGTCGACATAAATGAGTTCGGCGTCCATTTCCTTACCGAACATTTCAAGCACTTGCTCGCTTTCGCCTTTGCGCATCAAGCCGTGGTTCACATGCACGCACACAAGTTGCTTACCGATGGCTTTGATGAGGAGCGCCGCAACGACCGAGCTGTCCACGCCGCCCGACAGGGCAAGCAGGACTTTCTTCGAGCCGACTTGTGCGCGGATCTCCGCCACTTGCTCGGCGATGAAGGCGTCAGCAAGTTCTTTGGTTGTGATGCGTTGCATCGATTCGGGTCTGACTTCTGTTCTTACCATGATGATCGCCTCCGTGTATCAGTTGTTGGTGTAGTTGTCAAAATAGCCTTGCACGAGCACGACGGGTGTACCCTTGTCGCCCGAGCCGCTCGTCAGGTCGCAAAGCGAACCGATGAGGTCGGTGAGCTGACGCGGGGTGGTGCCTTGCGACGCCATGTTGCCCACAAGATCGCCGTCTTTTTTGCGGATGCTCTCGGCGATGGCTTCTTTGAGCGCGTCGCCCGACAGATCGGCAAAATCGTTATCGGCAAGATATTTGAGTTTCAGTTCGTTGGGGGTACCGATGAGGCCGTCGGTGAACGCGGGGGACACGACGGGGTCGGCGAGTTCCCAAATCTTACCCTGCGGGTCTTTGAAAGCACCGTCGCCGTAGACCATGACTTCCACGTGCTTGCCGGTGGCTTTGAGAATGCGGCTTTGCACATCGAGCACCAGGTCTTTGCATTCGCGGGGGAAGAGCTTGATGGTGTCCTCGGTCGATTTATTCGAGCCGAGCAGACCGTATTTTTCGTTGCAGCCGTTGCTGATGGGGGCGGTGAGGATGTCGTCAAGACCCAAAACCACTTTGGCGCCCGCCGTCTTGAGGATGCGCTTGGTGCGCGCACGGGTATGAATATCGCAGGTCAGCACGCAATCGGTGTAATCAAGGATCGCTTTGGCTTGATTGGCGAAAATGATTTCCACTTCGGCACCCATCTCACGCACGAGATCGCCGTAATACTGCACATAGTCGACACCCGTGAATTCGTGCACGTTGTTGCCGAACAGCTCACGATAGCGCTCCAAAGACAACACGTCGGAATAGGGGTTGACACCCGCTTCATCGAGCTTGTCGAGGCTGATGAGGGCGTTACCGACTTCGTCGGAGGGATAGCTGAGCATCAGTACCACTTTCTTGGCGCCTTTGGCAATACCGCGCAAGCAGATTGCAAAGCGGTTGCGGGACAAAATCGGGAAAATAACGCCGATGGTTTCGCCGCCGAGCTTGCGGCGCACGTCTTCGGCAACATCGTCCACCGACGCGTAGTTGCCTTGCGCACGGGCGACAATGGATTCGGTCATGCAAATGACGTCGCGGTCACGAAGCGAGAAGCCTTCGCTCTCGGCGGCGGCCAGCACACTGTCCGTGACGATGGAGGCAAGATCGTCGCCCTCGCGAATGATGGGGCAACGAATGCCGCGCGAAACGGTTCCAACCAAACGAGTGTTTTCAGACATAAAACGGTCTTCCTTTCCGACAGGCTGAGCCTGGGTTTATTATAAAACCAAGTGTGTAGGGAACTTTACCCCACATTACAAAGGTATTATATACGATTGTGTTTCATCTTGCAAGAGTCTATTCCAAATTTTGGACAAAAAAATCGGAACAGACGGATAGCCTGTCCCGATTGGGTTATGATAAGATAGAGGTAGTCTCCTCCTCACCGATGGAAAGCGTGGAGGTGGCGTCGGTGGCGTTGCGGATCGAATCGGCAACATCGCGCTTTTGGTGTGCGACAAAGCTCATGCAGACCGCAACGGCCAGCATGACAGTCGGAATCACCAAACTATAATAGCGCAGGACAAGTTCCCAAAACTCAAGACCTCTGCCCGTGATCGGGTCAAAGGCGAACACATCGCCCGCCGTGATCGCAAAGGAGACGAGCATCACATAGCCGACAAGGTTGAGTCCGAGACCGATGAGCGCAAACGGCGGTTTGCGCAACCACAGCAGGATTCCCGTCGCGAGCGCGCCGATCGGAATGAGCACCATGGCCATTTGACCGAGAGGAAGAATCGGGGTTACCGCTGAAGCGACGTCTTCTTTATAGAAGTTTTCGGTGGCAAGGTTTTGCGAAATAATGCTCAGGCTCCAAACGGGCAACACCGAAAGCAATAAAAGCAGCACCGCGCACATGATGCACAGAGCGCGCACCGTGGATTCGAGCTTGGCGGCTTTGGCAAGCGGCAGTTCATAAGCGGATGCATCGTTTCGACGTTGTTCACGCATGCGGCGACCTTTTCCCACGGTACGACCTCTCCTTTACACAAAATTCACCACTAGTATAACAAGAATCCCCCTTATTTGCAATTGTTTTCAAGGAATTTTTGAAAAAATGTGCCGTTTTTACATAAACATCGCACAAATTTACCAAAATGTTGAAGAGTGGTTAAAATTTTATTCATACACATATTGAAAAATCTGTTACAATAACAGATAATAAGAGTAATACGTGAGTAAATATTTTAGGAACAAAGGAGAGAGATTTGATGGCGATGACCAAAATTATGATCGTTGACGACGACAGCAATATTTGTGAACTGTTGCGTCTATATTTGGAAAAGGACGGCTTTGCATCGGTGATCGCAAAAAACGGTGCGGTGGCACTCGACATGTTCGATCGCGAAAATCCCGATCTGATCCTGCTGGATGTGATGATGCCCGAATTGGACGGCTGGCAGGTTTGCCGTGAGATCCGCAAAAAGAGCAATTGCCCGATCATTATGCTGACCGCCAAGAGTGAAGTGTTCGACAAGGTGCTTGGACTGGAGCTCGGTGCAGATGATTATGTTGTCAAACCGTTTGAAGCCAAGGAAGTCATTGCGCGCATCAAAGCGGTGCTTCGACGCGTGGGCGGCAACGAACGTCGCGACATGCGCGAAGTGACCTATGAAAATTTGTATATCAACATGGAAAACTATGAGCTTCGTGTGTGCGGTGAACAAGTGGCGACCCCGCCCAAAGAAATGGAGTTGATCTACCATTTGGCGAGCAACCCCAACCGCGTGTATACCCGCGACCAATTGCTCGATGAGGTGTGGGGGTTTGAATACTATGGCGACAGCCGCACGGTGGATGTGCACGTCAAGCGTTTGCGTGAAAAACTCGACGGTGTGTCGGACGCGTGGTCGCTCAAAACCGTGTGGGGCGTCGGTTATAAATTTGAAGTAAAGGAATGACGGCTTTTTATGTTTAAGAGCGTCTTTTCCAAATATTTCACGATTTCGGCATCGTTGTTGTTGGTGGCTATGATCGCACTCGGTATTGTGCAGGGCATCTTCTTTTATAATTACTGGATCGATGAAAAACGATCGCATTTAACCGAGAATGCGCGTGAAATTGCCTATCACACCGCCGGTGTGACCAATCGCGCACCCGATGCCGGCAACACGTATATCATTTCGACGCGTAGTATCAAGCCGACGATTGATTTGTTGTCGCGTGGCTTGGACGCTGACATCTTGATCACCGACACGTCGGGCAAGGTGCTGATCACGTCGGAAAACACCAACATCAACCGTGACAAAATGTCGTCGTCGGCACTTCAGCAGATCGGCCCCGATTATTTTGTCGTCAGCACCATGAACGGTTTGTTTTCTTCGGTGCATTATGCCGTTGTGACGCCGATCGAAATGGCCGACAGTGTCAAAATCGGCTACGTCATTGCGGCGACTCCTGCCGACGACTTAATGATGTACATGAGAGAGACGGTCAAAACCTATCTCATGTCGGCACTGATCGTGTTGGTGATCTGCTTCATCGTGATTTATTGGATGGTCTATCGCATGGTGCGGCCGCTTCGTGAGATGGCGGCGGCGACCAAACATTTTGCTCAGGGCGATTTCAGTTATCGCATCAAGGTGCGTGGTAAAGACGAGATCGCGCAACTGACCACGGCACTGAACAGTATGGCGGATTCGCTGTCGGCGACGGAAAACATGAGCCGCAGTTTTGTCGCCAATGTATCACATGAATTGAAAACCCCGATGACGACGATCGGCGGCTTTGTGGATGGTATGCTTGACGGCACCATCCCGCCCGAAAGACACGAGCATTATATGCGCATCGTGTCCGACGAGATCAAGCGCTTGTCGCGTCTTGTAAAATCGATGCTCGAGCTGTCGCGTATTGATAACGGCAGTGTGGCGCTCAAACCCGTCACATTCGATTTGACCGAAACCATGTTCAGCACACTGTTGTCCTTTGAACAGCGTATCGAAGAGAAACATGTGGCGATCGAAGGACTTATGGAGTGTGAGCGGTTGCTTGTGACGGCGGATTACGATTTAGTCGCGCAGGTGATTTACAACCTCATGGATAATGCGGTGAAATTCGTGGACGAAAACGGCACGATCACCGTCAAGACCTATCGCGAAGACGACCGCAACTGGTTTGTGGTTCGCAACAGCGGTGCCGGCTTGGCGGCGGAGGAAATGCCGCGCGTGTTTGAACGTTTTTATAAAACCGACCGCTCTCGCAGTTTGGATAAAACCGGAGTCGGACTCGGATTGTTTATCGTCAAAACCGTGATCAATCTTCACCACGGCGAGATCTATGTTCGCTCGACACCGGGTGAGTTTTGTGAATTTATGTTTTGGCTTCCCGATGTCGAGCCGCCAAAGCCCGACAAACACACAAAGCAACATAGCGGTCAAGATGACCTGAAAGGTAGGAAACAACCATGACAGATTGGATGAACGATCCTAACAACGAGAACGACACGATTCGATCGGGTGAGAAAACGACGGAGCTTGAAGCTTTTGAGCAAGAAACATCCGACGAACAACCCGTTGAGGTCGAAACTGTGCCGAACGTTGAAAAAACGGCGTCGCCAAAGCCGCCTGTGATGTATTCGCCGCAACGCCAAGCGCCTCAAACGCCCTATACGCAAGTGCCGCGTCGCGCTCCGTCGTATTCCCCCAACGGCGCGCCGAATTTTCGTCGTCCGCCCGAAAAGAAAAAGAGCGGCTCGACGGTTGCCATTGTGCTGTTGTCGATCTTGTGTGTCCTGTCGCTGACGTTCAGTTGTGTGACGGGCGGTGCGGCGATTTTGAGCATGGTGGATCCGTATGAATCGTCGAATGATATTCCCTCGAATGATGTGCAAACCGAGACGCAGGACGAACCCGAAGTGGAAGCGGAAGACGATCGTATTCCGAACGAAAATGCCCCGTCTTTGGAGATCTCGGACGCAGAGTCGTTTGACGACGGCGGTCTTTCCACGAGCGAGATCGTGGCGCGTAACTTGGATGCAACGGTCGTGCTGACCATGTACACCAAAAGCGCGGGCGGTTTCTATGGGTATTATCCCGAAGAATCCGGCAGTTTGACGGAAGCGGGTGGTGCCTCGGGCATTATCATGACCGACGACGGCTATATCATCACCAACAGCCATTGTGTTTATGACGAAGAAATGGGTCAGGAATACGACCGCATCGATGTGACGCTGTATGACGGTCGTGTGTTCGAGGGTGCGACGATCGTCGGTTACGATCCGACGACGGATTTGGCGGTGATCAAAATCGATGCCACCAATTTGCAAGCCGCGGAATTCGGTGATTCGTCAAAGCTCGCACTCGGTGATCGTGTTGTGACGCTCGGCAACTCGGGCGGCCTCGCCTGGACGGTGTCGCAGGGCGTGTTGTCCGGTCAAGCACGCGATGTCTACGAGGACACAGGCTATGCCATTAAATGCTTGCAGGTCGACGCCATCATCAACCCCGGCTCGTCGGGCGGCCCGTTGTTCAACGCTTACGGTCAAGTCGTCGGCGTCAACTCGGCAAAAATCGTGATGACGGGGTATGAGGGTCTTGGCTTCTCCATCCCGATCAACGAAGCCAAAGAGGTCATTGACGATCTTATCAAATACGGTTATGTGACGGGGCGTGTGTCGCTGGGCATCATGGGTCGTACGATCACCTCGATCGGCTACGAAGGCTTCATGATCGACAGCATCAACAGCGATTCGCCTCTCAAAGGCACCAAAGCGCAAGCGGGCGATATCATCACACATGTGGACGGTGCGCGCGTCATGGATTATGCGGAGCTTCGCACCGAATTGACCGCTCACCAGGTCGGCGAAACGGTGACGTTGACGCTGTTGCGACTCGATCGCCAAACGCGTACCACGCAGGAGATCACCGTGACAATCAAACTTAAAGAGAGTCGATAATTCAACAAGGAGACGGTTCGAATGAACCGTCTCCTTGTTTGCTTTTTATTTCGCCAATACGCGTTTCAACATCAAGCGTACATCCGCGGTTCCGATTTCGCCGTCTTGATTGATATCACAAACATTGATCTGTATGGCGTTGAAGTTGTCGGAGCGAGCCAGTGCTTTGAGCTGCTCTCGTACATCGGTGGTGTTAAGTTCACCGTTTCGGTCAAAATCACCGTAGGTAAGCGTGTCGGTGTAATACTCATACCAATAGGTGCCTTCGATGGCGTTGCTTGCGGCGAATACACCGTTACCGCCGTAATAGGTACTGCCCAGTTCGATGAATGTCGTTCCTTTATAGGTTTTGCCGAGGTTTGCCAGAAATAATCCGCCTTCGGTGTAGAGCGTACCGATCGTACGGATGGCATCGTTGTTCTGCGCTCCTCCCGAGGATACGAATTTCAGGATTCGATAGGTTTTGGTGCTGTCACCGTCATTGAGGGTCAACGACAGGGAGTGATCGTCCTCGTTGCTTGTCAGTTGCAAGGCGGTCGGCTTCGGTGCGACATCCACCGTAAAGGTGGTGCTTTTCCCAAGGAAAGAGACGACGATTTCCTGCTCACCGCTTTCCGAAACATACAACGGCCCGTAATCCAACATACAAGAACGTTGTGCGGCGTGGACATAATAGCCGGCATTGTTGGTGTGGGTGTTGATCGGCGAAATATCCTCATAATTGCCGTCGGTGAAATGCACACGCAACACACTGCCTCGCAGGTCCACATAGGCACCGTAAAGAAGAGAGGTGTTGGTGGGAGGCGTGACCACTTCGATGGAACTTACGACATCGATAACGGTGACGTTGAAGTCGGTGCGTCGTCCCATAAAGAAAATGGTAGCTGTATGATCGCCGACATCCCAACCGCCGGATGTGGTTTGATCGCTGTCTACATAGGTAAAGGCGGGATAACCGCAGTGTTCCTCGATGTAGCCGCGTGTACCGGTGATCACGGAGCCATCTTCAAAGGTGACGGTAAGAATGGGATTTAGGGTGTAAAGAAACAGCGTTTTGGTGCTGTGATTACCGTCCATGAAATAGCGGACGGTTGTGCTTTGTGCGGTGATGGAAACGACGGGCGAGGGGAGCACCGTGACGGTAAACTCGTCCGTGAAATCACCACAGGTAACCGAAGCCGTATGCTCGCCGATACCCCACGCGGTATCTTTTGTCTGATTCGTTTTCACGGTGGCACTGTTGCCGACCAAGGAGTAGATTTCATAGAACCCGACCGTTACAGATGAACCGTCGCTGTAGTACACCGTAAGGTCAGGGGTGACGGTATAGAGAAACCAGACAAAGTCGTCACCGCCGCTGATACCGTCCGGATGATCACTGCACCAGCGACCGTTGCTTTCGGGATAGAGATTGACATCCTCCGCAACGATAGAGGTGACGGTGACGTCTTGAGCCGAAGCGGGCGCACTCACACACAGCATCGCCGCCGTCAGCGCGAGCGTGAAAATCACGGATAAAATGTTTCGGAATCGTTTCATGGTTTCGACCTCCTTAAAAGAATCGTTCATCTTTTATACGACACGTCAACCGAAAAATCCTTATTCAATTTTATTATAGCAACAAAAAAGTATATGTCAAATCAAAAAGGACACCCGAGGGTGTCCTTTTTCGTGTAAATTATATGCGTTCCACAGTTTTGACAATGGTTTCGACCATGGTGTTGACGGCGTCGTCGAGCGGCATCGTCAAGCTGCAGCCCGCGGCGCGGATGTGTCCGCCGCCGTCGAGGGCTTTGCAAATCGCAGAAGCATCGGCGTGATTGCCGGTGCGTACGCTGATCTTGAATTCGCCGTTCGGCTTTTCGCGCATGGTCACGCCAACCCAAACGCCTTCGATTTGACGGGGCATGGGGGCAAGACCCTCCATGTCGTTTTCCGCCGCACCGCTTTCGGTGATCATGGCGCAGGTGATGGGCATGACCGCGATTTTGCCGTTGCGATAGAAGCGCATGCCCGAAAGGGCGAGTCGCTCGAGTTCCACACGTGCGCGGGATTTGACGTCGAACATGGTACGGTTGATCATATCGTAGCGAATGCCGATGTCCATCATATCCGCCGCCATACGGTGCGTGTACGCATCCGCGTTCGAGTATTTGAAGCAACCCGTGTCGGTGGAAATGCCGGTGTAGATGCATTCGGCGATCGCGCTGTTGAACGCGGTGTTCATCTCGCGCAACACTTCGCACACGACCATTGCCGCCGCGGCGTAATTTGCTTTGAGAAGCAGATAATCCGC
>JAZTZV010000100.1:0-10714 GCA_045637645.1 Acutalibacteraceae bacterium
TGATATATTAGAAACCATAGATGCTTATGTGCAATTATTAAAACTAATAAAAAGAGTCTCCGTAAACACTAAAATTTATCGGGGGAGATTACATAACAAAAACGAAGTGTTAGATAACTGCAATGAGTTTGGTCCCCCGCCAATAGAATATGCGAAAACAAACCGTATGAGCGCCGAAGGAATATCACTTTTTTATGCAGCTTATGATAAAGAAACGGTATTGAAAGAAATAGATAACGATGGTAGCGAGAATGCAACAATTGCTTCTTTTAAAGTGAAGCGTCCACTAACTGTTTTAGATTTATCGAAGTTGAAAAACATGAAATTACCTTCCATATTCGATGAAAAAGAACGGCGCAAGAGATCGTCAATTATCTTTTTAAAATCCTTTGCTGAAGAAATAAGTAAAAAGGTGGATAAATTACCATCGATTGAATATATTCCAACTCAAATTGTGACTGAATATTTTAGGTATGTATTTAAATCGGAAAAGTACGGAGATATAGACGGCATAGTTTATAATAGTTCGCAAAACGAAAAGGGGTATTGTATAGTTTTGTTTATGGATTATGATTCATATAAGAACGACGAAAAATGTATGGTTGATAAAAATACAATTAAACTTTCCCAATATAAAAAATATTTCTCATCAACTACCATCGAATAAATTTGGTGGTTCGAATCTATATGCTCCCATGAAATTAAAATTATAAAAGAGAAACCTCGCTGTTGGCATTTCACCATTAGCGAGGTTGTCTTTTTACATAACTTCCTTATCTGATGGATCACGATCTGATCCCGCATGAAAACACGGGCGGCACCGTTGTCGCTCACGTGATGCTGTGCGTCAAAGAAGAATGGGTTGTTTGGCTCGCATCCCCAGAGATGATTGTGACAAATAAGAATGAGGTGTATGTGGGATTAGTGCGGGAGTTTAAGAGGAATATAGGGAAACATAGGAATAATAAGCAATGTAGTAAGGGGAAGTAATGCATGAGTAAGGATGATATAGCAACAGATAAGCAACAGGAAGGAATAGATAGTTGACAGATAAGCAAAGATAGCATATAATAGTGTTAGAATAATACTATTATTGATAAAGCAATATAAAGCAGGTGATTGATGTGGAAATGAATAAAAAGGAAATACTGAATAGATTGTTGCAAGTGGATAAAGACATGGCGTTGATTGATCCTACAGAGGATCAATACATGTGTGTTATTGTTGGCGGTAGTGCCCTTGTGATTCTTGAAAAGATTGTTCGTTCCACACATGACATTGATTCGATTAAAGCAAGCGAGGAAATTCAGGATTTATTGGAAACTTATAATATTAACATGAATGTTCGCGCTTACCTTGTGAACTTTCCGGACAGCTATCTGAACCGGATTGTAAAAGTGGATATTCCTACGAAAAAAGTGGAATTCTATACAACATCTCTTGAAGATTTGGTGATTTCTAAATTGGCTTCCGCAAGAGAGAAAGATAAACAGGATATTGAAAATGAGCGAATTTATAAGGATTTGAATTGGGATCTTATGGATGAACTTGTTGAAGAAGTTTGCGAAGGATTGCTTACCGATCGTGATTGCCGCACACTTCGGGATGCGTATCGTGACTATAAGGAGAGATTTCAGTGAGAGAATGGACTTTAAAAGGATATTTGCTGTCACAGCTTCAGATGTTTTCTGACTATGACGGCGTGTCCCTTTATGCGTTCTCGGACATGGCGAGAAGCAATGCACGGTTGCAGGATGCGCTTTGCATGTATCTGATGTTGTATGTGGATGATTCCCTCAGAAGCCGATTGATGAAGAAATATGCGTATTTACAAGCACCGTGTCAATCGCTTGCGGGTTTAACGGTTGATAATGTTGAATCATTTTTTGACTGCGATCAATTCAGTGAATATCAAACAGTTTATAGTAATTATTGTTATCTGCGTGACAGAGGAGAGAAAGAAGATAAACTGAAACGCATCATGTACCAAAAAATTGTTGAAAGACAGCGCGAAAAGAATTTGACGAATTATCGTATCTATACGCAGTTGCGTTTGAATCCCGGCAATATCAATGCATTTCTCAAAAACGGGGATGTCAGCAAAGTGAGTCTGGATACAACAAGACAGATTTTAGCGTATGTGAATGAAAGTTGAGAGTAAAGTGAACAGCCCTCGGAATCGTACCGATTCCGAGGGCTGTTTATGTTATTTTTGTTCAATACAGAACAGTAAATATTCGAGTTCGGTTTTTACGCCGACACGTTGAAATTCTTTCTTTTGCATAGAGGGATAGGGTGCTTCAAAAACATGTCGTTGTTCAGGAGATAGCATATCAATTAATTCGCACCAATAACGAAAACCGATTTCCCAACAAGGCTGGTCTTGATCACTTTTATCAATTGGTTCGCCGTAATTGACGCTAGTACAAACAAAACCCGCTCCACATGAGTTTGGATGGCAGAATTCACATGTACGACAACTTTTATTGATTTTCATAGCAACACCTCTATAAGGGGATTAAGACACTTGCGTCAAAATATGTTTTTGAGCTTTCAAATATGGCTGTAGATCAACTATAGTTTTTTTGCCCCAAATTTTTGGGGGTGAAATATTGGAGGGTGCAACATTTGTTGCTTGAGCCATTCGATTTGTAAAATCGAAAATGCTTGAGATTAAAGCGCTGAGTTGCTTTGATGTCAGATTGAGTGGAATTTGCTTGTCTTTGTAAAATTTTTCGATAGTATCCAACGCTGTAATAAGTTGGTCGATAATTTCGATTGTAAGTGTTCCTTCTTGGGCTGCAGATAAATATGTTTTTAGAGCTTGGCCGAGTTGCTTTTTTGCAAGTCTTTTATCTTTTTGAGTAAAATAGGATATTGCTCCTGCAGTTGCACCGCCTACAACGACTAGTCCGCCGACAATAATAAAACCTTTTTTATGGGCGCGAACAATGTCTATTGCTTTCGCGGCGCCTTCCTTTGTTGCATCCCACACGGCGGGCAAATGCTTTCTGACTTTGTGATCGTGGTCTTTGACCATTCCGCACAACTCTAGAGCACCGTTTTTAACGGCGGCATAAGTTGCATCGTCAAGCACTAAATTGACATTAACAACACGCATTATAACACCCCCATAATAGTACATTTGAATTATAACACAAGATATCCAAAAGTACAATAAGACTCTCTAAGGCGAAGCGTTTAAAGTGCGCAAAAGAAATAAGGAGTACCACCTGACGGTGATACTCCTTATTTTTGGCGGAAGCGGTGGGATTCGAACCCACGAGCCCGTGAAGGCTACCTGATTTCGAGTCAGGCCCGTTATGACCACTTCGATACGCTTCCGTGTATGTTAACTCGCCGTAGCGAGGTTAACGCTTATTCAGTTTTTTTCTGCATAACGGGCGGCCCGTTATGTCCCATTGCGGTGCCCGAAAACTCCTTCGGGTGCTTCCCACGTTTCCTCGGCGTGTTCGACCGCGGCTGTTCCTTATCGCTCGCTGCATCCGCCACCGGCGGCGCTCGCGAACGGAGCCACTTCGATACGCTTCCCTTTATGTTAACTCGCTTTCGCGAGGTTAACGCGTATGGGGGGGCAGCGAAATTCCGCTGTTGCCAAATTAGTATACGGGATTTGCGCGGATTTGTCAAGAAAAAATTCGCAAAATGTGAAAAAGTGTGGCTGCGGCAGCGTTTCGAGGCGGATTGTGCGGCGGCGCAACGAAAAAATCCCCCGCATCGCGACGGATACGGGGGAGAGGGTCAATCGTCGAATTGGGTCAAATGTCCTTCGGTGCGCAAATCGGGATAACCCCATTGGCGAAGCACCTCATACACGCCGACGGCGACGGTGTTGGACAGATTCAGCGAGCGGGCGGCGTCGTTGTTGATCATCGGCAGGCGCACACCTGCTTCGGGGTTGTCGTGAATCAAATCCTCGGGCAATCCCTTGGTTTCCTTGCCGAACACAAGGTAAGCACCGTCGGGATAGGTAACGTCGCTGTGGATATGCTTGGCTTTGGTGGAGAAATAGAAAAACGGACCTTGGTTCTTTTCGAAAAACTCCGCAAGGCTGTCGTAATAGGTGATATCGAGCAAGTGCCAATAGTCAAGACCGGCGCGCTTGAGTTTTTTATCGTCGATGGTGAATCCCATCGGGCCGACGATATGCAAGCGTGCGCCTGTGGCGGCACAGGTGCGACTGATGTTGCCGGTGTTTTGCGGGATTTCGGGTTCGACGAGAACGATATTAAGTGTGGGCATGCGACAAACGCCTCCGTTTCAGAATTGTCTCTATTGTACCGCAAAGTTTCGTTGGATGCAACTGTAAATTTTGCATATCCGTCGTGACGGCGGTCATACTAACGGCGAAAGGAGTTGAGCATCGATATGACCAGAAATCAAATGCAATGGCTCAAAGGTCTCGGCCTTGGCATGGCGGCGGGGATCATGGCGGGGGCGACGGCAGGGGTTGCGGCGACCTGCTGTATGAAGCGTCGTAAGCACGGCTTTAAATACAACATGGGCAAGGCTTTGCAAAGCATGGGTGAGCTTGTGGACAATATGAGCGGAATGTTTTAAAGAAGTGTAAAAAAATTCAAAAAACCCTTTACGAAACACCCTTTTTGTTGTATGATTACTAGTGATTATCGAATGTTATCATACGCAAGGAGGGTGCTTCATTATGGGTCGTTATCGCGATTATGACGAACTGGATGAAATGCAAGTCCCGCAGGGATATAGTAAGTGGTTACAAAACGATCAGGATGGTGAAGACGGCGAAGGCGATGGGTCTTCACCTGAAAAATCTTCTGCTAAAAAAGCGGGTGTTCCCGCGAAAGGCAACGCCAAAAAAACCGTCGCTCAAGCTGCCCAAAAGGGTAAAAAAGGCAAGGGCAAAGCATTTGCCGCAGGCGCCGCTGTCGGCGGTGTCAGTGTTGCGGCGATCGTGGGAATCGTGGCGGCGTTTGTCGTCGTGGTCGGTGCGTTGATCGGTGTCGGTATCATGATGGGCAACCGCGCGGGCATCGGCTCGGCGGGCAACGAAGCAATCGTGCAAAAAGCCGATCCCGAACCCGGTCGTACGTATTTTAAAAGCGAGATCGATCCCCCATTGTCTGCGGAGGGTGTGAAAGGTCGCCTCAAAGAGGTGTATTACACCAAAGACGGCGGTTTGGGCGTGACGCTTCGTCTCTCGAACGGCACTTCGTCTGAGCAAAAGCTGGTGACGGTCGGCATCCGCATCTTCAACGACGCCGACGAGACCATCGCTCAGCAAAAAATCGATTCGTTCAAGCCTGTGTGTAAGATCCCGGCAGGCGGTTACAACGACGTGTATTTCACGATCGACAAAGACAGCGTCATGATCAAAGACGATTCGCTCAAGTCGCTGGGCACCACACTCGAAATCGGCAGTCAGCCGACCGACGGCAACAAGAAGAATGAAAGCGACGGCACAGGCCCGAAGGATATCGCGCCCAACCGCACGTATTTCGAAAACATGGGCAATATTCCCGAGCTTTCCGCAGAAGGTGTGAAAGCAGCGGTGGTGCGTGCGCGCTACACCAACGACGGCTCGTTGTCGGTGACGCTGTCGTTCTCGAACGGCACCGAAACGGATCAACAGGTCAGCAAGGTGGATGTGCTCATTCAAAACGGCAACGGCGAAACGGTTGCGAAACAAATTTTCGATACCTTCGATCCGGCATGCATCGTGAAAAAGCAATCGTACACCGAGTACGAGTTGATCATCGATGCGGCGTATGTGTCGATTCAAGATGACCCGCTTTCGACGTTGGCGAACACGGTCAGCGTCAGCGCGGGGGGCATCGGATAACAATGCAACACAAAAAGGGTTGTCGTGCGGTTGTGCGGCAACCCCTTTCATCCTTTCTTTAGGAGGAACAAGTATGATTGAGGTAAAAAACCTTGTTAAGCAATACGGCTCTCATAAGGCGGTCAACGGCATCAGCTTTGTGGCAAACGAAGGCGAGATCCTCGGCTTCCTCGGCCCCAACGGCGCGGGTAAATCCACGACCATGAACATCATCACGGGGTATTTGTCGGCGACGGACGGCGCGGTCGTTGTCCACGGCTATAACATATTGGAAGAGCCCGACAAAGCCAAGCGCAGCATCGGGTATTTGCCCGAGTTGCCGCCGCTGTACATGGATATGACCGTGAAAGAGTATCTGAATTTCATGTATGACCTCAAAAAATGCAAACTTCCGAAGAAAAAGCATTTGGACGAGATCTGCAAGCTGGTGAAGATCGATCACGTGTACGGTCGTATGATCAAAAACCTGTCCAAAGGTTACCGTCAGCGTGTCGGCTTCGCGCAAGCACTCATCGGCGATCCGAAGGTGCTGATTTTGGATGAGCCGACGGTCGGTCTTGACCCGACGCAAATCGCGGAGATGCGTTCGCTGATCAAACGTCTCGGTAAGCATCACACCGTCATTCTCAGCTCGCACATTTTGTCCGAGATCGAATCGGTGTGTGACCGCATCGTCATCATCAACGAAGGCTATATCGTTGCTGACGACACCGCGCAAGCGTTGTCCGATCGCTATTCGAACGATCGCCGTTTGTTTGTGACGATCGACGGCCCACACCAAGAGGTCAAGTCGCTTCTTGAAAAGCTCCCTGCCGTCAAGCACGTGGAAGACATCGCGCAACGCGGCGGCAGTGTGTACGAATATGCGCTCGAGACAGAAGCGGACGAGGATGTGCGATATGTGCTGTTCGAGCGTCTTGCCGACCGTGGCTGGCCGCTTCTCGGTTCCGGTTCGCGTCGCAAGAGCTTGGAGGAAATCTTCCTTATGCTCACCCAAAACGCTGCGCAAAGCAAGAAAGGAGGCAAACACGCATGATCGCTGTATTCAAACGGGAGTTTCGCTCCTTTTTCACCACCCCGATCGGCTATGTTGTCATGGCGATCCTGTTTGTGTTTTCCGGCTATTTCTTTTATTACTTCAACCTGTACGCGGGCAGTATCAGCCTGACCGCGGTGTATACGCAGTTGTTCTCCATCGTCATCATGATCGTGTTGCCGATCTTGACGATGCGCTCGTTCAGTGAAGAAAAACGCCAACGCACCGACCAAGCGTTGTTCACGGCACCCGTCAGCTTGACGGGTGTGGTCGTCGGTAAATTCTTGGCGGCACTCTTGCTGTTTGCGATCGCGCTGTCCATCACGCTTGTTTACGGCGTGGTGATCGCGACGCAGGTGACGCCCGATTGGATGGTCATTTTCGGCAACTATTTCGGCATGCTGCTTCTCGGCGGTGTGATCATTGCGGCGGGTTTGTTCTTCTCGAGTCTCACCGAAAGCCAGTTCATCGCGGCAATCGTCACGATCGCATTTTCGTTCGGCTTGACGATGATCGACAGTGTGGCATCGATCTTTACCTTTGTGCCGTACGTGGCGGATACGGTATCGTTCTTGTCGGTGTACAGCCGCTACACGGCATTCACACAAGGTTTGATTCAATATGACAACGTATTTTTCTTCTTGAGCATGCAGGTGCTGTTCTTGTTTGTAACGGTGCGCTCGCTGGATGCCAAGCGTTGGAATTGACGGAAAGGAGACGGTACGTATGAGAAACAGCATATCGCGCAAATGGCGCTACGGCTCGGTCGCGACGATCACGATGGTGTTTGTGATCGCAGTGATCCTGTTGCTCAACGTGGTGATGGACGCGGTGGAAACACGGTTTCCGCTGACAGTGGACTTGACCGCGGACGGCACCTACTCGTTGTCCGACAACAGTATCGCTCTTGCCAAAGGCATTGATAAGGACGTGGAGATCTTGGTGTTCCGCGACGGGGGCTATTTCACCGCACCCAATACGGGCTATGAAGCGCTCAACACGATCCTGCTTCAATTCAACGAATCGCTTAAAAGCTATCAAGTGCAATCGGGCGGCAAGGTGAAACACAGTTTCATCGACCTCGATGCCAACCCGACTCTGGCGGCACGCTATCAAGAATACGGCGTGGATTCCAGCACGATCCTCTTTATGTGCGAGGATCGCTGGCAAAGCATTACGGTGGACGAATTGTTCACCTATGAACTCGATCCCACGACATATGCGTATAAATTCGAATCGAACGTCGAACGTGTGTTAGCGGCGAAGATCAATCTTGTCACCGCGACCAATGCCAAAACCGCGACGATTTTGACGGGTCACGGCGAAAACTCCATCATGATGACGACGCTTGAGTCGATGCTGATGAACAACGGCTGCTTGGTGGAAACGCTCGACATCACGGCATCCGCCGTGCCGTCGGAAACCTCCAGCATCTTCATCATCCCCGCCGCTTCGACCGACTACACGGTCGAAGAAGTGGCGAAGCTTCGTCAATGGCTCGACAACGACGGCAAGCGCGGCATCGATTTGACGGTGTTTGTCAACTCGCGCGTGCGCCTGCCCAATCTCTATGAGCTTCTCATGGATGAATACAAAATTGAGGTGTGCGACGGCATCGTCTATGAGACCAACGTCAACAATCAATTCAACCAAACACCCTATCTGGCGTATGCGAACGTGGAGTCGACCGACTACACCGAAACGCTTGTCGGCAAGCGCATCCTGCTCGGCGAAGCGGCTCCCTTGAAACTGCACGCTCCCGATTCGGAGAACTATTTGAGCAAGGTGCTTGCCTCCTACGGCGAGGACGCGCGTTTGGCGCCTCTTGCGAAGGTGAGCGACGAGGAAAACGCGCTTAAAGAGGACGATCAGCTTCAAAAGGCGGAGAGCTATCCGATCGCGACGGCGGTGTATGTATCCTATCGCGATTTCGACAACGACGCCGATGAATACATCCAAACCGACGTGATGGTGTTCGGCAGTCCGACGCTGGTGTACGAATCCTACATCAATGTGACGTCGGCGTGTAACGAAGAGTTGTTCATGAACACCTTCCGCGGCTTGACGGGTCTGGAAAGTGTCATCTCGATCCCCGCGCGTTCCATGACGCAGAAAACGCTCGACTTCGGCGGCAGCTTGGTGCCGTTGGTGCTCGGTATCTTCGTGTTTACGATCGGCTTGCCGCTGATCTTGATCGCGGCGGCAATTGTGATCTTTGTCGTGAGGAGACGCTTATGAACAAACGTGTAAATTCTCTGATCGTGACGGGTGTCACGTTCGTGGGCGTTTGCGTGGTATCGGTGTTGGTGCTTGGCATGCTCGGCGTGCTTCAGCTTCCTTCCTTTTTGTCGTGGATGGTGTTGCAACATCAACAACCCGGTGAAACCGACACCACGACTGTAACCACGGTGACGACAACTCCCGAAGAGGCCGCACCTGTCGTGATTGACAAAACCAAAAACGCAAAAGGGGAGAAGGTATCGTCTCCCGTGATCCGCGTCGACATCCAAAATGCGCGCGATACCTACGCGGTCATCACGCGTGCGGATAACACGATGGCGGTGGAGGCGTATCAAGACATCTTGCCCGATACCACCGCGCTCACCGCTATGTGTGAGAACCTCAGCTATATGACGGCGGTTGCGGAAACGACCGCCAACGAAGACGACAGTGCCTACGGTCTGTCGCCCGCAAAGGCAACGGTGACCGCGACCTATTTTGACGGCATGACGGCAACCGTCCTCATCGGCGACAAGTCCAAGGGCACGGAAGGCTATTACTGCCGCCTGCAAGGCAACGATACGCTGTATATCATCGATGCGGCGGTCGCCGAAAGCTTCCTGCAAGACGGCATGCAATGGATCGGCAAAACGCTGATCGCGCCGCCCGCCGCCGATAAGGACGACGAAAGCGGTCAAGCCCAGCTCCTCAATTTGTGGCTGACGGGCACGTGCCGCGATCGAGCGATCGAGCTCATCACCGACGTCAACGCCGAGTACCCCGGCATGACCTATGTGTCGAGCTATGTGCTGCGCGCGCCCTATCTGCGTGCGGTCGACTCGGATTATCTGACGACCGTCACCCCGAACATGGCGCATCTCACCGCATCCGGTGTGGCGGCGGTGCATCCGACGCTTGAGCAGCTTGACGCGTTCGGCCTGTCCGATCCCTATTCCGTGGCGGCGTTCACGCTGTCGGTCGTCAGCACGACGGCGGCGGACAACGGCGGCACACAGACCTCGCACTACAACGACCGCGAGCACATGATTTTGCTCGGCGGCAAAAACGAAAACGGCGATTACTACGCGTTGATCGATCAATACGACATCGTGTATACGCTCAGCCCGTCGTCGGTGCCGTGGGCGGAAATGCAATACATCGACGTAACGAGCAAACTGTTGTTTATGAAAGCGATCACCTCGGTGGAACGCGTAACGGTCACCGAGAACGGCGACCGCAAGGCGTTCGAGCTTGTACACCGCCCCGACGAAAGTGAGCGCGACGATCAGCTTGCCGTGACGGCGGACGGTCGCTCGTACAACACACCTGATTTCCGTGTGCTGTATCAGTTGATGATCGGCATCAAGCGTGTGGCGGAAAAGGAAGACGGTGCCGCGGCAACGGGCGAGCCCGTGATGACGTTGAAAATGGAATTCAACGACGGCACCGCGCCGATGGAAGCGTCGTTCTATCCGATGAGCGGCAGTCGTTATCTGTGTGTGATGGGGGATGGCGAGGAAGTCGCCGTCAGCATTAAGACGGTGGACGATTTCCTCAAGCAATATCACAACTATTTGAACGGCGATCCTGTGACTTCGATTTATTAAAAAGAGAATAAAGAG
>JAZTZV010000101.1:0-22686 GCA_045637645.1 Acutalibacteraceae bacterium
AGAGTTGAAATGTATGCAACTGTATAAAAACAAGGCCGCGTGTTGCGGATAGCCTGGATGCCCGGTGGTGTGTCCTGTCGGGGCCATTACCATGACGCCCGACGAGGATGGGTTTACCTATCCCGTTGTCGATGATGCGAAGTGTATCAAATGTGGACTTTGCAAAAAGATTTGCGCGTTTCAAAACGGGTCGGTACCGGTTTCAGATAAAGAGGTTTATGCGGCGGCATCGACGGATACCGATTTGAAACAATCGGCATCGGGTGGCTTGTTTGCAACGATGGCGCAAGCGGTGATCGCGGCAGGCGGCGCTGTGTTCGGATGCGCGATGGTGTATGAGGACGGCAAGTTGCATGCGCGACATATTTGCGTAACCGAAGCGGACGAGCTTGTTCGACTCAAAGGCTCGAAATATGTGCGCAGTCATCTGTACGACACCTATTTGCAAGTCAAACAGCGTTTGCTGGATGGACAAACCGTGTTGTTCAGCGGCACGCCCTGTCAAGTGGCGGGACTCAAGGGGTTCTTGCAAAAGGACTATGAGAACTTGTATACCCTTGATTTGATTTGTCACGGTGTGCCGAGCGCGAAGATGTTCGGCGATTATCTCTCGTTTGTGGAGAAAAAGAAAAAAGCGAAAGTGGTCGATTTTCGTTTCCGTGACAAATCGCACGGCTGGCAACTGTGTGGTGCAATGACGCTCGAGAAAAACGGCGAGCGATTCACGGACGTGTTTGAACCCGAGAAATCGTCGTATTATCAGATGTTTTTGAATTCGTACACCTATCGTGAGAATTGCTATTCTTGCCCGTATGCGTCGGATCATCGCCCGGGCGATATCACCATCGGCGATTATTGGTGCATCGATTTGGTGCATCCTGAGATGCTTCAAGAAAACGGCGGCGAGCTTGATGAGCACAAAGGTGTTTCGTGCATGATCGTCAACAACGACAAAGGGCGCGAGTTGTTTGAGCGTTTCGGCGACGGCGTGAAGCGTTTTGCTTCGACATATAGTCAAGCGGCGACGTACAACCGTCAATTGACAGCACCCTCGATAATGAAACCCGAGCGTGCGAAAGTGTTGAAACTGGCGCGAAAGGGATACGGCAAAGTGGATGCGTGGTATCAACGTCGGTTGGTACCGATCAAGATCAAACGCGGTATCCGTGCGGCGATTCCGCGCAAAGCGAAAGATACGATCAAAAAGATGCTCGGAAAATAAAAAAGCAGGCTGTTGCGTGATGCAACAGCCTGCTTTTTTATCTTGCAATACTGACCACAAATTCGCCGTAGTCAGTGGTTTCAAGTTGGTGGTGGGGGAGCGGAAGGTCGGTGAGGGGGATGTAAAGTCCTCTGCCGTCAAGTTTGGCGGACGCTTCTTTTTGTGTCCACAAAACGGTGAGGGCGCGGTTGTCGAGATCGAGCGGGGCACCGACGCGTTCGTGAAAAGCGGGACTCTTGTCGGTTAGGATCGTTTGCACATCGATTGCCACGGGGGTTTCTTCCACGATGCAAACGACGGCGGCGTCGCAATGGCTGATGCTGAAAAACAAATCGCAATCGAGCAAAAACGGTTTGCCGTGTTCATCGACGGCGATGTCGGGGGGGGCGTAAATTCCGTATTCACTTTCCAAAATCATTTTAAGAAGAGAATAACCGACGGCACTTTGCACACGGGAGGCAAAATGTTTTTTGCGGGTGATACGCGATTGCCATGACAACGGAAGCGAATCGATCAAAATTTGCAAGGTCAAAGCGTCAAAGCGTGCAAGATCGGTGTCGAGCATCAGCATAAGGATCCCTCCTTTCAAACGGTGCAAAGAGTCGGTTGACGATTTCATCAAGTTTTGGTATACTGAAAACCATAAGGAGTGATACGAAATGAAACGAGTATGGTGTGTAATTACGGTGGCATTGATGTTGTGCGGTGCATTGTGCGGTTGTCAAACGCAAGAGCCGCCTGTAAATGAATTGGATCCGAACTATAACCCCAATCCGATCGTGGTGCCGATCGGCGAACGCACAGAGGAAGGCGTGAAAATCACGATTCATGCAGGATTGCTTGGCATGGACCCTACGACTTTGACCGAGACACAAATTGCGGATGGATTTCTTGATGCGGTGCGCAACGAGGATGAATCGGTGACGTACACGATTGCGACCGATCGTTACGATGCATTTGTGGTCAAAAATTCGGAATCGACCAAATCGTTAATTCGAGAAACTGTCAGCAGCAGTTATGCTTCTGTTACGGACGTGGAGATCGCCGAGGATTTGTCGGCGGTCACGTTGAAGGTGATCCGCGCCGATTACGAATACAGTGTTGACGCGCTTGCGGTGTTTTCGGTCGGCAGCATGGCGATCATCGGGCAAGCGTATGATTTGAATGCGCCCGGCAGTTGTGTGATCACGGTGGTGGACGAAAACGGCGAGCAATTGACGCAAACGTTTTATCCCGAAGAATTGATTATATAAACAACAAGGCTGTTCCGTCGGAGCAGCCTTGTGTTTTTGTGTTGCTTATTCAAAGGTGCCTTCACGAATACCGTAGCGGCGAAGGACGCACACGATTGTTAAAAACACAAGGCGGATATCCATCCAAAGTGACATATGGGAAACGTAATAGCCGTCGTAACGGGCTTTGTGTTGCAGATCCACAAGGTCGCGACCGTGCAACTGAGCAATACCGGTGATGCCCGGGAGAATGCGGTCGGCACCGCGCTTCTGACGTTGACGAAGCAGTTCCGCTTCGGCGAGAATGACGGGACGAGGGCCGATAAAGCTCATGTCGCCCTTGAGCACGTTCCAAAGTTGGGGCAATTCGTCGATGCTGGTGCGACGCAAAAAATGTCCGAATTTGGTAATGTAATGATTGGCATCGGAGAAATCACCCGTCGGCATATGAGGCGGGGCGTCGACATGCATGGTGCGAAATTTATAAATATAGAAGGGCTTGCTGAATTTTCCGGCGCGTTGTTGTTTGAAAATCGGTTTGCCGCGCGTGGTAACAGTAAGTACCAGTATAACACTCAGCAAAAGCGGAGACAATACAATCAATAAAACAAGCGAAAAAACAATATCGAAAAAACGCTTGGCATAGCGGTACAAACAGCATTCCCTCCTTTCGAAATTGTATACGCAAACAAGTAACATTAGTATATATGGTTTTGGCGAAAAATACAAGTCTATTCGGCGGAAAAGGTCGAAAAAGCTTTTTGAAAAGTGACAAATTTGCAATATTTTATCGGCAGATTCTACAAATTGAATGCTTTAAAACAAGTGGTATTTGACAACGCGACGATTTCTGTGAAAAGTTTTGGAATTCGCTTGCAAAAAACATAAAAGGGTAGTATAATGCGTACAAATCAAGAAAAACACTAATTTTTTTATGATAAACAATAAATTTGGATTGAAAAACCGCAACCTCGGTGCCGCGCGGCACACAACGCGAAAAGAAAGGAGGATGGCGGTATGCGTGATTTGATTTCGATCAATGCCCGTTCGTCGGCGACGAAAACTCCTCGCCGCAGCTTTTTGTTTGTGAAACGCGTATTGGATATTGTGTTTTCCGCTGTTCTTCTGGTGGTGCTGTTTCCGTTGCTGGCGGTTGTGACCGCGGTTGCGGCGTATGATACAAGCGGTTCGCCGTTCTTTGTGCAAAAGCGCATCGGTAAAAACGGCAAAGTGTTCCGCATGATCAAATTTCGCACGATGAGCAAGAGTGCGCCCGAAAATGTGGCGACGTATGAACTCAAAAATGCCAACGATTTTATTTCGCCGATCGGTCATTTCCTTCGTAAATTCAGCTTGGACGAATTGCCCCAGCTTTGGAATGTGCTCAAAGGTGACATGAGTTTCATCGGTCCGCGCCCGGTGGTGCTGACCGAAAAAGAATTACTCGAGCTTCGTACGCTTCACGGCGCGGATGAAGTGCGCCCCGGCATGACGGGCTTTGCGCAGGTGCGCGGTCGCGACAATTTGCCGATCGTGCAAAAAGCGTTCCTCGACGGTTATTATGCACGCCATGCCACGTCGTTGATGGATTTGAAGATCCTGTGGCGCACGGTGTTGTATGTGCTTCGTGCGGAAGGTGTTGTGGACAACGGCGGTACCGATTCGAAAACGGTGCGCGCTTCGCACACGGCTTAAAAACAGACAAAAGACCGTTTCTGCCTTGCGGCGGAAACGGTCTTTTTTTGGCATCACTTGCGTGAAGCCGCGAGATGTGGTATACTACATACAGCTTTTGAAAAAGAGGGATGTTGCTTGAAACGCGTGTTTATACAATGGATGTCGGTCATACTGGTTTTGGCGGTGGTATGGGCGGCGGTGCCGACGACGGCACAGGCGGAAGCGGTTGTCGCCTATACGGTGGAATCGGTGAATGTGAGCGGTGTGCTTAAAGAGGGCGAGACGGTTACGCTGCGCATCGGTGTGATGCCCGTCAAGCAACTGTGCATGATGGAAGTCGTGCTGAAATATGACGAAGAGTTGTTCGAAGCGGTGGAAGGTCATGTGTCGTCGTTTGTGGCATCGCATTATGAAATGGCGAGTGTCAATGTGACGCCGATCGACAATTTGACGGGCGAGCCTCTTGTGGGTACCGTGGTGTTTAACGCGGTGAGCGTTCAGGACACGGCGGTGACAACGAAGACGGCGCTTGCGACGGTGGTGCTCAAAGCACGTCGTGACCTTCATTTCAGCACGGAAGTGACGATGGAGAAAATGTTGGCGGCGCACACACCTGCCAAGAAACTGACTTGCGAGGGCATGAGCGGCAAGATCACGATCAAAAAAGGCGATGTCAACGGTGACGGCAAGGAAACGGCGTATGACGCGCTGATGATCCTGCGACACGCCAACAGCAACGCCGCGCTTTCGAGCGGTGTGCTGGCACAGGCGGATGTCAATGGTGACGGCGATGTCACGGCATTTGACGCGCTTGGCGCGTTGAAAATTGCCAACAGCATGGCGTAACGATACGGAAAACACAAAAGCGGCAGGGAGTGATCCCTGCCGTTTTTGTTATGCAAGATTTTTTGATTATTTTCATCTTTGCTTGAACCTTTTTGATACATTTCATGTTAGGATATATGTGTATACACAAACAACGGGACGGGAGGTGATCTGTATCAAACAGGCGTTCGAAAGCGTTGTTGCCGAAAATACCACATGGCTGTATCGGTATGTGTGGCAACGACTGCGTAATCCGACGATTGCCGAAGATCTGACACAAGAGATATGGATCAAAGCGTTTCGCGCGTATCCCTCCTATACCGAAAGCGGTCAGCTTCGGGGGTGGTTATTACGAATCGCCAAAAATACGATCAATTCCTATTATTCCGCATCGAAACAGCCGACGGTGTTATCTCTCGATGCAGAAAACGAGGAAGCCGATTCGTTATACGCTTACCTGCAAGTGAGCGAATCTCCCGAAGATGAAGTCATTCAAAAGGAACTGGTCGACGAAGTGATGGATGTGATTCATCGGCTACCCGATCGACAACGGGATGTACTCACGATGCGGTTTTTACAGGATATGACGCTTGAACAGATTGCGTCGGCGATACATATTCCCGTCGGTACGGTTAAAAGCACCACACACTATGCAATCAAAAATGTACAAAAGCAATTCGGTATTGTAAAACAACAAAAAGGAGAGATAGTTATGCTGTGTCAAGATGTATATAAGGATATATTCAAAGATGCTCTCGGGGTACTTGCGGACGAACGACGCGAGCCGATGATGGCGCATCTCAAATCCTGTGATTCTTGCCGTAAAATTTGGAAAGCACTCAAAATTGTGATTGCTCAAATGGTGTATCCGCTTGAGGATGAAACGATGCATTATCTGATCTCGTTCCCTGATTTGAAACTCGCCTTTTGTGGCTCGCGTTACGATATGGAGAACTATGAAGAACTCAATCAAATGCTTGATCGGACCGACCGTATTCTTCCCGAAGGCGAGGAGCATCCGCAATTCTCCTTTGGTTTTAACAAGTGTTCTCTTCTCGGACTTTTTGACAACAAGGGCGAGGATTATGAGTACCGTTTGACAGAGGTCGGCACCACCCACCTGAAAGCCTATATGACACGGATCCCGTATGTATATCCGCAATTGTGGCAGTACAATGTATTCCAAAACACCAGCCCCGAGCGTTTTATCACGCGCTCTAAAGAAGCACCGAATCTGTATTACGGACATCTCGGAAACAGCTTCGGCTCGCCTGTCAAATCGGCATTGTATCAAGCCATCCCTGCCGAAGCCGAAAATGTCCGCATCAAGCGCGGTAACGGCGTGATCGATGCGGAAACCTATAAATTTGCCTATGTCGACCGCTATGTGGATGCAGAGGAAGGTATTGTCCTTGATTATTCCTTCTTGTTAAACTCATAACAGATCATAAATAACAGCAAGAAAGCGGCAGGGAGTGAACCCTGCCGCTTTCGGTTTATATCTCATTCAAAGCACTCTGCAAGCGCGTAAATATGCGTTTCCACGCCTCGTTTTCAAGGTTAATGTCCATAATCTCCAACACGTTAACGGCACGCGCGAAAGTGGCTTTTGCCGCGTCCGTTTGTCCGCTTGCAAGTTCATACTCACCGATCACAGACATCATTTCTGCCAATCGTTCAAGAGCGATACCCAGTTCCAGGTGTGCCGCACGGAACGCTTCGTCTCCGTCGAGAAGGAGTGCTGTTAACTGCAGTTTGGAAAAATAGATTTCGGGGATTTGCTCCAGTGTCGGCTTAATAAGTTCCGTTTGGCCGCTCGCTTTGTAATGCTCGGCAAGAATGCGGATCGCGTCATATTTGATTTCATCGTCGTGCGAGTTGTTCGCCAACTGCTTGCACAGCATCGCCAATTCCTCACCTTGTGTTTCTTCATCCAGCACATACAGCAAGTTGATCAGTAACACTTCATTACCGGGAAAGCGCTTTAATCCCTCGCGCAAAAGGATTTCTGCCTGCACGATATCACCGACACGGCGGTAAGTATACGCTTCGTCGCAAATACGTTGAACTTCCTGCTCGATCTCATACACATTAAAGCCAAACAGTTCGTCGGTGGATACGCCGAAAAATGAAGCGATCGCCGGAATCAATAGGACATCCGGCATCGCCGCACCGGTTTCCCATTTGGATACCGCTTGGAACGATACCCCAAGATGATTGGCAAGTACGTCTTGCGATATTGCCTTTTCTTTTCTTAAACGCTTGATATTGTCGCTGAGTTTCATATTGTTTGAACCTCCGATGCAGATGATTCGGATTCGCGCGCTTCCGTTATCTTTATTGTATCATACATTTTTGAGAATACCATAATCTGTTCTTTGAAGAGTTTTCTACCGCAGGTTGAGGATTCAATCGCATTTGACGAGTATGCGATCGGTGTATATAATAAAAGAAAAATCTGATTTTTTTAAAAAAATTCCAACCTTTTCAAATTTCCGTGTCTATATGGGTGAAAGCTTTCAAACGAGGTGACAACAAGTGAATAGACAGGATGTAGAGACGATCATAACTGCATATCTGAAACCGTTGTTTGGCTTTGCGCTCAAGCGATGCAAAAGCATCGAGGATGCCGAGGATTTATCGCAGGAAATTGCCGCGCGGGCGTTTTGTGCGTTGATTGCAAAAGACGATGTTGCCGATATGGGTAAGTTTATCTGGACAGTGGCGCACAATACCCTGAGCAACTATTACCGCGATCACGCGAAAGCGATTGTTGGCGTATCGATTGATGATGTGGCAGAGTTGCTTGCCGATCCGCGCTTTGAAACGGACGCCGAAGATAACGTCGAAGCCATCCGTCGTCTGCAAAGCGAAATCGCTTATCTGTCTAAGTTGCAACGGCGCATTGTGATCGCCTACTATTTTGAAAACCGCAAGCAAGCGGATATTGCAAAAGAGCTGAATATTCCGCTCGGCACGGTTAAGTGGCACTTGTTTGAAGCCAAAAAAGACTTGAAACGAGGTATGGATATGACCAGAAAAACAAGCGAACTGAAATTTAACCCCATTCATTTTGATACGTTCAGTTTTAACGGTTCTGCGGGCGAAAAGAATCCCCACGATTTTGTCCGATCGGCGTTGGCACAGAACATTTGCTACTGTGTGCGTAATACACCGAAAACGATTCATGAGATTGCGGACGATTTGGGCGTTTCTCCTGTTTATGTAGAAACCGAAGCGGAATACTTGGAAGAACACGGGTTCCTGTTAGCGCAGAAAGATAAATACCTTACCAATTTTATTATCAATGAGCCGACTGCGGAATTGCTCATCATGCAGGATGCGATGTATAAACATGCCGCCGAGTTGTTCGCAAACGATTTGTATGATGAGTTGATCGCGAGCGGGTTGTTGGCGGACAATCGTTTTCTGCATGATACTAACTTTCTTTTGTGGGCGTTGATTCCGTACATCATTGCGAATGCGGCAGAAAATGAGGTGGATCATACGATCACCTTCGGTGATGTAGCAACAATGCGTCCCGATGGTGCATGGTATTTGTGTCAAGCAACGGTTTTGCCGAAGTCTTTGGTGCTTCCGGATGATTATGTGTATATGAAGAATTGGTGCGGCCCGATGTGGAATGGCAATCACGATCACATGTTGTGGCAGATTGACAGCCAATGGTCAGAACATGCGGGAAGCCATCTTCATCGTTGCGCCGAAGAATTTCCGCGCGTGTTGTCACTCTATGAGCGAGAAGCAGAACAACCGCTTGCACAAGATGAGTACGCTTGGTTGATCGAGCGGGGGTATGTTCGCATGAGTGATACCGGTTCGCCCGAGTGGATGGTTGTGATTCTCAAAGATGATGAGATCAAACAAAAGCTCCTCGCAATCGGTGAACAACTCAAGCAGAAATATCAAGAGGAATTTGACGCGTGCAAAGCCCCTTATAATGAAGCTGTCTTATCGTCGCTTCCGGCACATGTTCGCAAGATGAAAGAGTTTGAACTGCAATATACGTTCCATTCAGACGGGTGGTTTTTATTGCATTGCCTCACCGTTTTGCTTGAAAACGGTAAGCTTCAAGAGCCGACAAATGAGCAAGCAAAAATGCTGACAACCGTTATTGCACCACGATGATATAGAACAAAAACGGCAGGGAGTGATCCCTGCCGTTTGTTTGTTGGTATTATGTTGACTGTGTCAATTCATACCGTGTTCGCCGACGGAGGCGAACAAATCGGCGACGGTTTCGCGCACGGCGGGATGCTCGGACAGGGTGGGGTCGCGGCGCGAGAGAGCGAGCGCTTCTTGTTGCGCTTGTTGCAACACCGTCATATCGCCTTTTAGATCGGCGATGGACAGAACGGGCAGACCGTGTTGGCGATTGCCGAAGAAATCGCCGGGGCCGCGCAATTTGAGATCCTCTTCAGCGATGCGGAAGCCGTCGGTCGTTTGACACATCACCTTCAAACGATAGCGTGTGTCTTCGGAACGCGCTTCGGAAATCAAAATGCAACACGAGGCATGTTGTCCTCTGCCGACACGTCCGCGAAGCTGATGCATTTGCGCCAAGCCGAAGCGTTCGGCGTTTTCAAGCACCATGATGACGGCGTTCGGGACATCGACACCCACTTCGATGACGGTGGTGGACACGAGTAAATCCAGTTCATGTGCCGCAAAAGCGCGCATGATCTCTTCTTTTTGCGCGCCTTTCATTTTGCCGTGAAGCAAGCCGATGCGGTAGCGGCCGAGGATGGTTTGCTGTAAGCGTTGATAATATTCGGTAGCGGCGAGAAGTTCGCTTTGCGGGTCGTCTTCGTCCTCCGCGATCAGCGGACACACGATGTACCCTTGACGTCCTTGCGAAAGGAATTTGTCGATATATCCATAGGCGCGTTCACGCTTGTCGGGGGTGATGGCGTAGGTGGCGATCGGTTGACGGCCGGGCGGCAATTCGTCGAGGACGGAAACGTCCAAGTCGCCGTAGATCATCAGTGCCAGGGTGCGGGGGATGGGGGTGGCGGACATGACGAGGCGATGCGGTGTCATGCCTTTGGCGGAGAGGGCGGCGCGTTGATTGACGCCGAAGCGATGTTGCTCGTCGGTGATGACGAGTCCGAGGCGCGCAAACTGCACGCTGTCGGACAACAGCGCGTGGGTGCCGACCGCCAGATCGATCGAGCCGTCGGCGAGTCCTTCGATCACGCGACGTTTCGCCGCCGCGCCCATACTGCCGACGAGCAGTTCGACACGAATGCCGCAGGGTGCCAGCAGTTTGGAAAGCGAGGCATGATGTTGCGTGGCGAGGATCTCGGTCGGTGCCATCATCGCCGCTTGCCAGCCGTTTTGGATCAGGTTGAACGCGACGCCTGCGGCGACGGCGGTTTTACCGCTTCCGACATCGCCTTGCACAAGGCGATTCATCGGGCGGTCGGTGCGCATATCGTTGACGCAATCCTGCAACGCACGGCGTTGCGCGCCCGTCAGCGTGAACGGCAGAAGCACTTCGAAATCCGCGGTGCGGTCGTCTTGCAGGGTGACGGCGGTTTTGGAGCGCAGGCGACCTTTCAGACGCAACAAACCGAGTTGCAACACAAACAGTTCTTCGAAAACGAGGCGTTTGCGTGCGGCGGCGAGTGCGTCGCCGTCGGTCGGAAAATGAATTTGACGCAAAGCTGTTGAGCGGGGGATCAAGTCGTGACGTTGACGGATATCGTCGGGGAGGATGTCCGTTTCGAGCGGATCGCCGATCAACTCCATCGCCGCTTTGACCGCGCGTTCGATCGCCGTGGAATTGAGTCCCGCGGTTTGGCGATAGATCGGGCGGATGCGTTCGCCACCGACAGCAGGGGCGATGGCAGGGGAGCTCATTTCGAAACGGTGGAATTTTTGTTCGACGGTGCCGAAAAACAGATACGGTTCGCCGACTTTTAAAGATCCCGCCAAATATTTGTTGTTGAACAGCGTGACGTTCATGCCGCTTAAACCGTCGCTGACGGTGAATTTGTACAGGACAAGCCCTTTGCGAATGCGATGTTCGACGGGCTTGGCGAGCAAGACCGCACGGATGCAACACGGTTCACCGATGGGAGCTCCTGCGATGCTGACCAGTTGCGACCAGTCCTCGTAACGCGCGGGATAATACAGCGGCAAATCGCCGACCGTTTGAATCCCGAGTCGCGCAAATAAAGATGCGCGTTTTTCGCCGACTCCTTTTAAAAATTGAATCGGACGTTGGCGGTCGTCGTGCATAGGCTCCCTCCTTTTGGTGAAAACTACCTATAATTTCTTTTATTATACCACGCACTTTTACACCCTGCAAGAAAGTTTTTGCTTGATTATTTCGGAAGAATACGCTATAATAAAATAACGTATGATGGCGATTTGTGAGTTGTTGTACGAAAACACATACAAAGATCACTATCAATTCAACGGAAAGGCGTGTTGCAATATGATCCGATTGGAAAATCACATGGGTACGATCGATATTTCGCAAGATTATTTCGCGTGCTTGATCGGCAATGCCGCTTCGTCCTGCTTTGGCGTTGCGGGTATGAACAAAGCGAGCACGAAGCAAGGTCTGCGCGGCTTGTTCTCCAAGAAAACCTATTTGGATGAAGGTGTGTCGGTGCGCGTGGAAAACCGCAAACTGATCATCGACCTTCACATCACCGTGATCAACGGTATCAACATTGCGGCCATTACGAAGAGTATTGTAAATAAAGTGCGTTACACCGTGGAGACCGCGACGGGTCTCGAAGTGAAGCGCGTAAATGTGTATGTCGATGGTATGAAAGCCTGACAGTCTGACAGTAAGGAGTTGTGGATACCTTGATTCAAGGAATTATGCTGAAAAACGCCATGATCTCGGCGGCAAACAGCCTTAGCAACGTCAAGCAAGACGTGGATGCGCTCAACGTGTTTCCTGTTCCCGACGGTGACACCGGTACGAATATGTCGATGACCATCAACGCCGCGGCTCGTGAGTTGGCGCGTTTGCAAAACCCGACCGTGAGCGAGACGGCAGACACCGCGTCTTCGGCACTGTTGCGCGGCGCACGCGGTAACTCGGGCGTTATTTTGTCGCTGTTGTTCCGCGGCTTCTCCAAAGGCCTTAAGGGCAAAGAAGAGGCAGACGGCGCGGATCTTGCCAATGCGCTGGGACTCGGCGTTGACGCGGCATACAAAGCGGTTATGAAACCCACCGAAGGCACGATTTTGACCGTGGCGCGCGAAGCGGCGGAAGCGGGCAAAGCGGCGGCGGAGGAAAACACCGATCCGCTTCATGTGTGGACGGTGATCTGCGACGAGGCGGAGGCTTCGCTTGCGCGTACGCCCGAGCTTCTCCCGATGCTCAAAAAAGCGGGCGTTGTGGACGCGGGCGGTAAAGGCTTCTGCGTCATCATCGAAGCGATGAAGGCGGTGTTCGAAGGCGGCGAGGTCGTCAAGGGCGATGCGCCTGTTGCGGCGGCTCCCACGGCGAACAAGAGCGCGGCGGCTTCGTTCGAAACCGACATCAAGTTTACCTATTGCACCGAGTTTATTGTCGCGCGCGATAAGAGCATCGAGACCGATCCGCTCAAACTGCGTGCGTTCCTCGAATCCATCGGCGACTGCGTTGTCGTGGTGGACGATGAGGATATCATCAAAGTGCACGTGCACACCAACGATCCCGGTCGTGCGCTTCACGAAGCGATCGAGTACGGTCAGTTCGAAACCGTGAAGGTTGAAAATATGCGCATTCAACACGCGAACGCGGGTTGGGTCGAAGAAGCCGATCCCGAAGCGGATGCGGCGGTGCCGACGCTGGAACGCGTTGATCCCGAGAATCCTTACGGCTTTGTGGCGGTTGCCGCGGGCGAGGGTCTTGAGGCGTTGTTCGGCGATCTCGGTTGCGATCATGTGGTCAGCGGCGGTCAAACCATGAACCCCTCGACTGACGACATTTTGAAGGCGATCGAGGCGACTCCCGCGAAGGTCGTGTATGTGCTTCCCAACAACAAAAACATCATTCTTGCCGCCGAGCAAGCGGTGCCGCTTGCCGACCGTGAGGTGCATGTGCTTCCGACCCGTACCATCCCGCAAGGCATCTCGGCGATGTTGAGCTTTGATGCGGATGTGTCGGTGGAGGATAACCTGCTTGCCATGCGCAAAGCGGCAGATAACGTGTCGACGGGTCAAATCACTTACGCGGCGCGTAACAGCGATTTCGACGGTCATCAGATCGAAGAGGGTCAGATTTTGGCGCTCGACAACAACAAGCTGTCGTTTGTCGATTCCGACGTGAAGCATGCGGTTGTCAAGCTTTGCAAAAACTTGATCAACGCGCGCCGTTTGTCGGGCAAGGAAACCTCGTTCATCACGATGATCTACGGTGAGGAGATCACCGAAGAGCAAGCCGAAGAGATGAGCGCGGCGGTCGAGGCGAAATACGGTAAAGATATCGACATCACCGTGATCCCCGGCGGTCAGCCTGTGTATTACTTCATCATTTCGGTGGAATAATCAACTGCATAAAATCACACAGCCTTGTGTCGTTGCGACGCAAGGCTGTTTTTTTGTTTTGTACATATATACATTCACCGAAGAGGATGTCGATTCATACAATGGAAACGAAATACTCTCCGAACGGAGGAATGGTCCAAATGGGTAAACCCGAAACATTGGCCGTCATCGGCGGAGACCTTCGTTATGTGTATTTGGCGGGGGCTTTGGGCGAGGACGGATATCGTGTGATTGCGGTGGGATTTGATAACACCGATTTGCCGCCGTGTGTGGCGGGATGTACCGATGCGGCGCAGGCAATTCAGTTAGCGGATGCTGTGATTTTGCCGATGCCGATCTCAACAGATGGGAAGCTTGTGAATGCACCGTTTTCACGGTTGTGTATTCCGCTCGAACAGGTGTATGCCGCGGTGAAGCCGACGCAAACGGTGTTCGGCGGCGGAATCACCGCGGAAATCGCCGCGGCGTTCGAGCGGCGCGAAATTGCGGTGCAGGATTATTTAAAGCGAGAGGAGCTTGCGGTACGCAACGCGGTGCCGACGGCGGAAGGGGCGATTCAGTTGGCACTCGAGGAATTGCCTGTGACGATTAATGGCGCGTCGTGCTTGATCGTGGGATACGGACGCATCGGCAAGGTACTGGCGCGATTGCTCGTGTCCATGGGCGCACGTGTGACGGTTGCCGCGCGCAAATGTGCCGATCGCGCATGGGCGACGGTGCAGGGTTGCCGCGCGGTGTCGACTGAGGAATTGGCGAGCTTGCCGCGATTTGACGCGGTGTTCAACACTGTGCCGACGTTGTTGTTTGATCGGCGTGTGCTCGGGACGATGGATCGCCATACGTTGCTCATTGATTTGGCGTCGCGCCCCGGTGGCATCGACTTCAACGCGGCGGCGGATCTGCATTTCAAAACCGTGTGGGCGTTGTCGCTCCCCGGGCGGGTGGCACCGAAAACCGCCGCCGACATCATCAAATCCACCATTCAAAATATGATACGGGAGGTGGCGGTATGAGTGAGCCGCTCAAGGTCGGATACGGATTGTCCGGCTCGTTTTGCACGTTTGAAAAGACGTACACACAAATTCGGCAGTTGCTGGCGCAGGGGATGGACGTGACCCCGATTTTGTCGTTTCATGCGGCGACGGTGGATACGCGCTTCGGCGAGGCGGAGGAATGGAAAATGAAGCTGGAGGCGGTGACGGGGCACAAAGCGTTGACGACGCTGACAGACGTGGAGCCAATCGGGCCGAAGGGGTATTTTGATGTGTTGGTGATTGCACCTTGCACGGGAACAACACTCGGCAAACTCGCCAACGGTATCAGCGACACGCCCATCACGCTTGCCGTCAAAAGTCATTTGCGTCGCAGTCGCCCCGTGGTGCTCGCCGTGTCGACAAACGATGCGCTGGGAGCTTCGATGCGCAGTATTGCGCTTCTCAAAAACACCAAGCATTTGTATTTCGTGCCGATGGGACAGGATGACGTGCTGGCAAAACCCAATTCGCTTGTCGCGGATTTCACGCGCATCGGCGACACGATCGCGTGCGCGATGGCGGGACTTCAAATTCAGCCGCTCTTTTTCTCGACATGAAACACCTGCCAACATTCGCGCAGTCCGATCGTTAACAGCAAACAGCCGAACACGCGTCGCAACCAATCGGGCGACGGGTCGGGCGCAAGCAGGGCGGTGGTCAGCGCGGTGGCAACGCCGCCTGCCATCGCCCATAAGGCGGCGCGCCACACGACGCGGCGCTCTTTGATGTGAAACACGAGTGAACTCGGTGCGCATCCGAGAAAATACAACAGATTGATGCCGGCGGCGGTGTTTTGCGCCGTATCGAGGACGGCGGTGAGATAAAGCACGAGTAAGGTGCCGCCGCCGATGCCCATGCCGCTTAAGACGCCCGTGATAAGACCGACGATGACCGCGATGAGCCACATCACCACAGCATCACCGCCTTGATGCCGCCGTAAAGCAAGAAGGCGGCAAGTGCCAGCCGCAACCAGCGGATGTTAACGCGTTTCATCCAAATGCCGCCGAGGATGCCGCCGCCGATGCCGCCTAAAAGATAGGGGACGGCGGCGGTGATATCGACCGTGCCACGCAGGAAATACACCGCCAGCGATACTGCCGACAGCGCCATCATAACGGCAAGTGACGTGGCGAACGCTTGCTTTGGTTCGAGTTTTCCAAAACGGATGCAAAGCGGCACGAGAAGCAGACCGCCGCCTGCGCCGAACAGACCGTTGACGACACCCGCCGCCGCGCCGATGAGAAGAAAGGTAAACAAGGCGTACACTCCTTGTGTTGGTTTTAGAATAAAAAGAGAGCAGGATATCTTGTCGATATCCTGCTCTCTTTTTGTATGAAATATTCATTTCTTTTTGAAGATGATCAGTTTGCTTAATACATAGTTGGCGATCAAGATGAAGACTTGTGCGACGATTTTGCATGCCGATTCGGGGAAGCTGAGCAGATCCACCGTCACAAACATGAACACCAATTCCATGCCGAGCGACGCGACGCGTGCGCCGACGAACAATCCGAGTTCGCGGAAAAAGGCTTTTGCCGTGTCGGTTTTGCTTTCGAACACAAACAGCTTATTGACGACATACGCGAAAATCACGGCGCAAATCCAACTGCCGACGGTGTTGACGGTGACGTGCCAACCGAGTGCGGAGAACAGCATTTGGGAGACAAAGCTGACCACGGTGGTTAACGCGCCGAAGATGATGTAACTGACGGTTTCGCGGTTGAACACTTGCGGGAGTTTTTTTGCGAGCCATTCGTACAGATACAGCCCGAGGACACATCCGAACGATCCGAGTGCGATGGGAACGGAGAAAATCAAGAAATTCGTGATACCCCAATTTTGGAAATAAATCAGCACGGAGCAAACGGTTGTGAGCGCCGCGGAAGCGGCAAGCGCGATCCATCGCAGGCGCGGTTTAAACATAAACCATAAGCATCCCGCGAACACAGCGGCGGGGATGAGCACGACCATGCCGCTGACGACAAGACTGAAAGTGTTGTTGAGAAAGGTATCGCTTATCGTGAACATATCGATTCCGGTCAACAGCTTGAGTGTGTACAGGAAACCTAACCAACTGAGGCCGAGCAACGTGTCGTGGATGCCGCAGGTGATTAAGAACGCGGCGCTTAAGGCGGCACCGACGCCGCAAAGAACACGCCAAAGGACGGCTTTTTTCATACAGTCACCTCCGAGATGATGTTCCGCATGCGCGAAGCGGTGGAAGGGGGGTTAAAATGATTTGTGTTTAAGCAAGTAGGATTCGTTGTACAAGAAATCCCCTCAGTCGCCTACGGCGACAGCTCCCCTTGCTTCAAGCCTTTGGGTTACAGCGCTTGAACCATCGATACAAGCGCCTTCGGGTCTTCGGCATTGAAGACGGCACTACCCATCACGACGATATCGGCGCCGCTTTCGGCGCACAGTGCGGCGTTGCCGGCACCGACGCCGCCGTCGAGTTGCACGTCGATCGTTTTGCCGATGCGGGCGGCTTCATCTTTGATTTCTTTGATTTTTGGGAGCATGTCGCCCATGAACGATTGACCGCCGAAGCCGGGTTCGACCGTCATGATGAGCACCATGTCGAGTTTCTCGAGATAGGGGAACACGGACGAGGCGGGGGTCTTCGGTTTGATCGTCAAGCCGACCTTTTTGCCCAGCGACTTGATGTGATCGATGGTCGCGTCGATGTCGGCGTCGCACTCGACGTGGAAGTTGATGAGATCCGAACCCGCTTTGGAGAACGCGTCGATGAGCAAATCGGGGCGTTCCATCATCAGATGTACGTCAAAGAACATATCGGTGACGGGACGGAGCGACGCGATGACGGGCGGGCCGAAGCTGAGGTTTGGGACAAATTGACCGTCCATGACGTCAAGGTGGAGCCAATCGGCGCCGCTTTTTTCGCACAACGCAACGGCATCCGCCATGTGCGCAAAGTTACAGGTCAAAATCGAAGGAGAAACTTTCATATTTTAACAATCCTTTCATTACGTAAGAGCAAGAGTCTATATAAACACAATTATTATACGGCATTTTGCTAAAAGAAGCAAGCAAAAGGTGAAAAAAGCACAAAAACCGCTTCCCAATGGAAATTTTTACAGTATTTTCGTTAAATTTGTGTCAAACCTCTTGAAAAATTCGAAAGAATGGGATAAAATATGAAGGAAATCTATTTAGGAGGTTTTTTACCATGGCTATTAAAGTTGCAATCAATGGTTTCGGCCGCATCGGCCGTCTGGCTTTCCGTCAGATGTTCGCTGCGGAGGGTTATGAGGTTGTTGCGATCAACGACCTGACCGACGCGAAAATGCTCGCTCACCTGCTGAAGTATGACTCGGCGCAAGGCCGTTACGCTTTGGCGGACAAAGTCGAGGCGAAGGAGAACTCCATCGTTGTCGACGGCAAAGAGATCGTCATCTACGCTGAGAAAGACGCGAAGAACATCCCCTGGGCAAAGCACGAAGTGGACATCGTTCTCGAGTGCACCGGTTTCTACTGCTCCAAGGAAAAGGCTTCCGCTCACATCGAAGCGGGTGCTAAGAAAGTCGTTATCTCCGCTCCCGCGGGCAACGACCTGCCCACCATCGTGTACAGCGTTAACGAGGGCACCCTCACCGCTGACGACACCGTGATCTCGGCTGCTTCCTGCACCACCAACTGCCTCGCTCCCATGGCGAAGGCGTTGAACGATTACGCTCCCATCCAAAGCGGTATCATGACCACCGTGCACGCTTACACCGGTGATCAAATGGTCCTCGACGGCCCGCACCGCAAGGGTGACTTCCGCCGCGCTCGCGCTGCTGCTGTGAACATCGTTCCCAACTCCACCGGCGCTGCGAAGGCGATCGGCCTCGTTATCCCCGAGCCCAACGGCAAGCTCATCGGCTCTGCACAACGCGTGCCCGTGCCGACCGGCTCCACCACTCTGCTCGTGGCTGTTGTTAAGGGCAAGGATGTCACCAAAGAGGGCATCAACGCTGCGATGAAGGCGGCTTCTTCCGCTTCCTTCGGCTACACCGAGGAAGAGCTCGTCTCTTCTGACGTCGTGGGCATCACCTACGGCTCGCTGTTCGACGCGACCCAAACCATGGTTGCGAAGATCGACGACGACACCTATCAAGTGCAAGTCGTGTCGTGGTACGACAACGAGAACAGCTACACCAGCCAAATGGTCCGCACCATTAAGTACTTCGCTGAGATGTAATTTTCTCGCAACACCACTCAAACCCCACAGCCTCGCTGTGGGGTTTGTTCTTTTTTGCGGGGAGTGCAGGTTTGTAGGGAACGACGGAGTTGAATGGATGCCGCAACAGGATGTCGCGTACAGCGCGACCGCGTCTTCGGACGCTTGACAGAACACGCAAAACCTCGTATGATGACAGTGTGTGAGGTGGTTATACATGATATATCCGCGATTGCGTGATCTGCGAGACGATCACGACTTGGTGCAAAAGCAAGCGGCGGCGCATCCGGAAATCGATCAACGTATGTACAGCAACTACGAAACAGGAAAACGGGAGATTTTCCGCGCATTTGCTTGTGAAATCGGCGGATCTTTACGGTACGTCGACCGATTATTTGCTTGGGAGAACCAATCGCATTGAACCGTATTTGTAAATGCATCGCCGCGATCGGCTGTGTGCTGCTGTGCTTGCTTTCGGGCGGCTGCAAAGAAACGCCGTCCGACACGTTGGAAATTCATATGTTGGAGGTCGGCAACGCCGACTGCTTTTTGCTCAAACTCGGAGAGAAGGCGATGTTGATCGACGGCGGCGAAGCGGACGATGCGGACAAAATCGTATCCTATTTGCACGCACAAGGCGTGGAGCGATTGGAGGCTGTTGTGATTTCGCATCCGCACAGCGATCACATCGGCGGCTTGGAACGTGTTTTCAAAGCCTACGATGTAAAAACGCTCTATTTTGCACAGACACCGTCGGAGTTGACCGAAACAACGTTACTTCACACACGTTTGGAGGATGCCGTTCGCGACAACGGCGCCGAGATATGCGACGCGACGGACGGTGTGGCCTGTTCGTTCGGAAAGGCAATCGTGGAACTCTATCCCATGACGGTCACGACGGGCGACGCAAATGACTATTCCCTTTGTGCACGGGTGACATTCGGTAACGAACGTATACTCTTTACGGGAGATGCGGGCGAATCGGCGCAACGGGCACTTTTAAACAGTGGTTTCGATATACAAGCGACAATCGTGAAGATGGGGCATCACGGCGGTCAAATCAAAACCAACGAGAGGTTTCTCGATGCGGTGGAGCCGCAGATCGCGCTGATCTCTTGCGGGGTCGAAAACACATATAAGCACCCGCATCAAGAGACGATCGAATTGCTTGAAAAGCGAGGAATCGCGTGTTATCGCACGGACGTGGGCGGTGATACGGTTATCGAATTGGACGGCAAAGGAGAACGCTTTATTACGACAGCACGCTAATATAACAAGAAGCGGTTTGCAAAAATGCAAGCCGCTTCTTTTGTGGTTTTTGACGAATGTTTTCATAGAATATGATATTTTTTTACGGATTTGTCAATTTTGGACTTGACGATTGCCCATTAGAGCGATTATACTGTATATGGAGGAAATTGGGGTTTCTTTTTTCTCCCTAAAATTAGAATCACAAACCAATGTGATAGATCTGACAAGATTTGAAAGGAAGGATACAAGCAATGATGAAACGAGTTCTTTCTATGGTCATGTGTGCGGCGCTTGTGATCGGTTTGGTGCCGGCATTTGCGGTGACCGGCGCGTTGACGGCATCGGCTGCTTCGAACTATGAGTCGGCAACGGGTACAGTCAACAACGCTACCTACGTCCTGGGCGCAGGCACGATCGATGAGGTGCAAGTCATTACCGATTGGCGCAGCACCAGCAAAGCGCCGACGGCAAGCATGACTCCGAAATATGTAGCCATCCACACCACGGGTACCTATATTTCGACGTCGACCGCGAAAGCGAACCACAACTACGGCAAAACCGCTTCCAACGCGGCATGGCACTACACGGTCGGTCACGACGTGATCTACCAATGCCTCTCCGACAAACGCCAAGGTTGGCACGTGGGCACCTCCTATACGGGCGCGCCCGCGAACACCAACTCGATCGGTATCGAGATGGCGGTGAACAACTTCCCCGCGACCGAGACCTACGGCGGCGAGCAATGGAACGACGGCGCCGCGATCATGAAGTGGTGGGAAAACCAATTCGACCAAACGATGCGTCATACGGCGATGCTGACGGCGACTTTACTTAAGCGCCACAACTTGCCGAAATCGGCGATCAAAATGCACTGGGACTCCAAGTCCTATCAAAACGGTACGCAAGGTAAGGACTGCCCGATGGCACTCCGTGCGACCTACAACCCCTCGACCAACACCTTTAAGGCGGCCGGTACTGCCAAAGACGGCCGTGACGGTTATTTCTGGCAAATGTTCATGGGTTATGTCGATGCGTATTACGCCGGCACTATCCCCCCGAAGGGTGGCAAAACCACTTCGGCAACGAAGATCGGTACCTATCGCATCACCTCTTCTGACGGCTTGAATGTTCGCTCGGAAGCGAATAGCTCGAGCACGCTTCTCGGTGCGTACCAAATGAACGATATTGCCGAAGTGACTGAGCTTGCTTCCAACGGTTGGGGCAAGGTTACGATGAAAGACGGCACGGTGGGTTGGTGCGCGATCACGTCTTACGGTGAGTACATCGGCGTGGACGCACAGGCGTATACACTGTCGTCCAACTCGTCGGGTATGAGCTATGCGTACGATACCGACGGCGGTTTGGTGCTGACCAACAGCAGTTCTGAGCAAGGTCAGTTTAATATGACGTTGCCGCAAAAGATCGGCACGGCCACCACTCCGTACATGGCGTTGCAGGTACAACCGCTTTCGGGCAACGGCTATTACTTCGGTTTGACGCAGCAAGGCAGCGGCTTCTGGATGATGCGCGACTGCATGTCGGGTGATCAGCTGGTTGCTGAGGAATCGGCTCCGTATATGACCAACATGGAAACCTTGGAGATCGACATTGCCGAGTGGTGGAAACCGACCGACAATCAACAGATCGATCAAGTGCGTTTCTACTTGGCACCGAACACATCGATTAAGATCAATTACTTCTACTTCATGGCGACGAAGAACAGGGTTGTTGACCAAAGCTTCAACCTGCGCGCGGTGGCTTCCAACATCACGTTGATGAATCCCGCGAACATCTCCATCGAAGATACGAGCAAGGCGGGTAGCTACACCTACACCAACGGTATGATGGTGTTGACGGCGGATACCGACGCGGGCTTTGATGTGGCATTTAACCTCAACGAGCAATTCGAAGTCGAGAAATTCCAACGACTCCTCGTGGCGGTGGAATCGCCTGTGAAGTTTGACATTACCCTTACGGTCAGCCATGCAAGCGGTACCGGCGAAGTGTCGCTCTGCTCGGACTATTGCTATGACTTTACCGACACGTTCCCGGCGGATGGTTACATTCCCGGCCCGTTTGAAGGTTCCCGCGGCTTGAGCCTGTACGGCTACTACTCGTACAACGGCATCATCCCCGCTGACGGCAAGAGCACCGTTTCTAAGGTGGTTGTCAGCATCGGCGGCAAGGGCACGGCATACTTCAACTCGATCCAAATCGCCGAGAACGACCGCTTGATGGTGTTCCGTGACGGCGTTTACAAAACGGACTCCAACACCCCGAGCGAGGAACCTGCACCTGTCGACAAGATCGTCTTTGAGTCGGATGTGTACGGCATGAACAACGGTATCGCGTTCGGCATGAAGGCGGGCGACACCGTTTCGGCGATGCTCGGCAACATCCGTTCGGATTACAGCGTCAAAGTGGTCGAGAACGGCATGACGGTTGACACGACCGCAACCCTGAAGACCGGTCAAACCATTAAGGTTATGGACGGTGACACCGAAATCGCGTCGTATGACGTAGCGGTGAGCGGCGACGTCAACGGCGACGGCTTGTCGAACTCGATGGATGCGCGTTTGATCGTGCTCCACACCATTTCGGCTCGTCTCAACGACCTTCAATTGGTGGCGGCTGACCTTGACACCAACGATTTCATCTCGACTGCGGATGTGCGCAGCATTCTGCTTGAGTTGATCGCGTAAAAATTATTTAAAACGACGGCACCGCCGATCGGACGCAAGTCCGATC
>JAZTZV010000102.1:0-28992 GCA_045637645.1 Acutalibacteraceae bacterium
ACTCCTTGGCTCACAGAACGACATGGCTACGATCCGACTTCCCGCGAGAAGATCGTGGTCAAGCTCGCCGACCTCGAAACCGAGCTGCCCAAACTGCTTGACGCTGTGCATGACGGTCTGTATCAAAAAGCACTCGCTCGCCGCGAGAGCATGACCTACGATGCGCACGATTTTGATGAGATCAAAGACATCGCCGACAACAAGCCCGGCTTGATTCGCGCCATGTGGTGCGGCGACCTCGAGTGCGAGATGCGTCTCAAAGATGAGGTCGGCATTACCAGCCGTTGCATGCCCTTTGAGCAGGAAGAGATCACCGACACCTGCGTGTGCTGCGGCAAAAAAGCGAAGAAGATGGTCTACTGGGGCAAGGCGTACTAATATCATAAATCGGAGGATGAAAATATGAGTCAATTGGCAATGCCCGTGAAGGGCGACGTGATCGTGACGATGCACACCAACATGGGCGACATCCAAATTAAGATGTTCCCCGACAAAACCCCGAAAACGTGCGAGAACTTTTTGACCCACGCGCGCGAGGGCTATTATGACGGCTTGACGTTCCACCGCGTGATCAACGGTTTTATGATCCAAGGCGGCGACCCGACGGGTACGGGTTGCGGCGGTGAAAGCATTTGGGGCGATTCGTTCGAGGACGAATTCGACTTGGAGCTTCGCAATTATCGCGGTGCTCTGTCGATGGCGAATGCCGGTCCCGACACCAACGGCAGCCAATTCTTCATTGTGCAAGCCAAGGAAGTGCCGATGCAACTCATCGGTCAAATGAAGCAACTTGCCGACCGCGGTTTCCCCGAAGAGGTCACCGAGAATTATTCGACCGTCGGCGGCACGCCGCACCTCGACTTCCGTCACTCGGTGTTCGGTCAGGTGTATAACGGCATGGACGTTGTCGATGCGATCGCGGCGGTGAAAACGGGCGCGGCGGATAAGCCGGTCGAGCCTGTCATCATCACGGGCATCGACGTTGCGATGTGCGAATAAGAGATAATTGAGAAACGGATAAGGAGGGGCGCTTTGTGAAAACCGTACAGATCAACGGACTGACAATCGAATACATCGATGAAGGTGCGGGCGATGTTGTGCTGTTGCTGCATGGTTGGAACGCCCCAGCCGAAACGTACCGTTTGATCATCGATTTGCTGTCGAAGCGTTTTCGCGTGATCGCGCCGAATGCGCCCGGTTGCGGCGGCAGTCAAGAACCTCCCGAACCGTGGACAGTGGATGATTTTGCAGATTTTACGACGGCGTTTGCGAAAACGCTCGGACTTGAAAATGTCACGTTGATGGGACATTCGTTCGGTGGTCGCACGATCATCAAATTGATGAGTCGAAAGCCCCGTCCATTTGCGGTGGATAAGATCGTGCTGCTGGATGCGGCGGGTATTAAACCCAAACGTAAGCTGTCGTATTATGTGAAAGTGTACAGCTTCAAATGTATGAAAGCGTTTTACAGCCTGCCGCCGATGAAGGTGTGGTTTCCTGATGCGATCGATAAGGCGCGCCAAAAGCACGGATCGGCGGATTACCGTCAAGCCAGTGATGTGATGCGCCGTACGATGTCGATTTGCATCAATGAAGATCTGACGTCGTTGTTGCCGTGTGTGGATGTTCCGACGCTGCTTATTTGGGGCGAGAACGACACCGCGACACCGCTTCGTGACGCCAAGATCATGGAGAAGCACATTCCTGACGCGGGATTGGTGGTTCTGAAAGGTGCGGGGCATTTCGCGTTTGCGGAATGTTGGGGGCAATGCTCGCGTGTGCTCGACGTGTTTTTAAAAGCTTGAATTCAGATAGGTGGTGTCCGCCGTGACCGACGGTATCTTACTCATATTGCAGATCGTGCTGGCAATCGTGTGCTTGCTCGAGGCGACGTTTGAGACGGTGTATTACGTGCATATGTTGCAGTTGAATTCTTACCGTCCCGAGCGATATCGCAAATGGATGCTTGAAAACGACAAGCGCACCCTGCCCGTTTATCGCTTGATCCTCGCCGCTATTCCGCTTGCGGCGTTGATGATGTTCGGATTTCAAGGAATCACGGGCATTGTTGCGACGGCGGTTGCGGTGGTGACGTGTGCGATTGCGGCGCTTCTCGACCGTCCGAAAACCGCCAAAAAGCCGCTTGTGTACACGCCTCGTGTGAAGCGATTGCTCGGCACTCTCGCGCTGATCAACGCGCTGTTGCTCGCACTCGGTTTCGCGCTTACACCGCTGATGACGTTGCTTCACGGCGTGCTTCCGTTTGAAACGGGTGTGTTGACGATCGAACGCACATTGCCCGCGATGCTGTTGCTTATCGTGCTGATGCCGGTGCTGTTTGTGCAATACGCGAACACCCTCAACGGCCCGATCGAACGCCGCATCGCCAACGGTTTCACAAAAGATGCCAAGCGCATTTTGTCGCAGATGCCCGATTTGACGATCATCGGCATCACGGGCAGTTACGGCAAAACCAGCACGAAAAACTTCCTGACGGCGTTGCTGTCGGTGAAGTATAACGTGTTGATGACTCCCGAAAGCTATAACACCCCAATGGGCGTGGTACGCACGATTCGTGAGCGCTTGCGTGCGTCGCATGAGATTTTTGTTTGTGAGATGGGCGCGAAAAACCGCGGCGATATTCGCGAGATCTGCGATATCGTGCATCCTCAGCATGGCATGCTGACCGCGATCGGTGAGCAACATTTGGAAACGTTCAAAACGCTCGATACCATCATCGATACGAAATTCGAATTGGTGGACGCGTTGCCCGAAAACGGCATGGCGTTCTTGAATATCGACAACGAGCATATTGCTTCGCGCGATGTGCGCGGTGTCAAAGTTGTATCATACGGTTTGTACGACGGCGCGGTGTACACCGCGACCGACATCACGGTGGATGAAAGCGGCAGTAGCTTCACCGTGAAAGCACCCGACGGCGACGTGTGTAAATATTCCACGCGTTTGCTGGGTGCACATAACATTCAAAATTTGGTCGGTTGCATTGCGGTCGCGAATCAGTTGGGCATCACGCTCAAAGAAATGAAAGCACCCGTGCGACAAATGAAGCCGGTGGCGCATCGTTTGCAGTTGCTTCCCAACGGCTATATCGACGATGCCTACAACTCCAATCCCGCGGGTTTCCGCTCGGCATTGGATGTCTTGGGTTCCATGAAAGATACGCGCCGCATTTTGGTGACCCCCGGCATGGTGGAACTCGGTTCGCGCCAAGACGCACTCAACGAAGAACTTGGTGCCTACGCGGCGTCGCGTTGCGACTGGGCAATCTTGGTCGGCGAAAAGCAAGCGCCGCCGCTGAAAAAAGGATTGCTGTCGCAAGGATTTGATGAAGAACATATTTTTGTGGCAATGGATTTGCATCAGGGTTTGAGCTTCGTGCACGCGTTACCGCCCGTGGAGCGACAGATCGTGTTGCTTGAAAACGATTTGCCCGATAACTTTTGATAGATTCGCGCACAGGAGGGATCTTTTATGATGAAGACGAAGGTTGCCGTGTTGTTCGGCGGTCGCAGTGTGGAGCATGAGGTGTCGATCATCTCGGGTCTGCAAGCGTTTGCCGCGCTCAACCGCGATAAATACGATCCGTTGGTGCTGTACATTTCCAAGGACGGCGCGTTTTACACGGGACAGGGTTTGGACACGGTGGAGTTTTACCGCGGTCTGCCCGCATCGCTGAAAAATGCGACGCGCGTGTTGCCTGTTCCGGGCGAAAAAGGCGTGGACTTGGTGCGCTACCCGATGAAGAAATTCGGCAACAACGTGGTGGCGAGCTTTGAAGTGGCGCTTCCCGTGGTGCACGGTACCAACGTGGAGGACGGTACGTTGATGGGGTTCCTCGAAATGCTCGGTGTGCCGTATGCGTCTTGCGATGTTACCTCGTCGGCACTCGGTATGGATAAGTTTTTGATGAAGGCGGTGCTTCGCCAAGCGGGCTTGCCCGTGCTTGATGCGATCGAGCTGGATGCGAAATCGTACGCAGAGGATGCCGAGCAGATCATGGACGAGGTGGAGAAAGCGGTCGGCTATCCGATGATCGTTAAACCGGTCAACCTCGGTTCGTCGGTCGGCATCTCGAAAGCCGCAGACCGTCGCAAGCTTCGCGCCGCACTTGATTTGGCATTTGATTTTTCGCCGCTCGTACTTGTGGAGCAAGCGGTGCAACCGCTCCGTGAGATCAACTGCGCGGTACTCGGCGATCGCGATGAAGCGATCGCGTCGGCGTGTGAGGAGCCGTTCGGAAACGATGAGATCCTCAGCTTCGGCGATAAATATTTGAGCGGCGGTAAAGGCGCGAAGGGTGCCAAAGGCGGTTCGGCAAAATCCGACGGCGCGAAATCGGGCGGTATGAGCAGCTTGAAACGCCGTTGCCCTGCCGAGATTCCCGATGACATGACGGCAACTGTGCAGGATTTGGCGGTGAAAACCTTCAAAGCTCTCGGTTGCATGGGTGTGTCGCGCATTGACTTTTTGATGAATGCGGATACCAAGGAGTTGTGGGTCAACGAGATCAACACCATCCCCGGTTCGCTCGCGTTTTATTTGTGGGAAGAAACCGGTGTCGGTTTCTCGGAGCTTCTCGATCGCATGATCGCGCTGGCATTCAAGCGTCAACGCACGAAAGAGGCTTTGACGTTTACGTATGACACCAATATTTTGGCGGGTGTTTCGCTCGGTTCGGGCGGCGCAAAAGGAAAATAAAATCATTCCCGTCAGCTTAAGGAGGACGAGTATGCAACAGCGATTTGAATCATTCGTGACGGGAATGACCGTTTGCTATAAACATATTCAGCGTATCAAATCGACGGAAATGACGGAACTCGGTCTCAAGGGTACGCACGCGATGTGCCTGTTCTTTTTGGATCGCTACGAAGACGGTTTGACCGCTGCGGAGCTTTGCCGTTTGTGCAACGAGGATAAGGCGGCAATTTCCCGAAGTCTGGCGACTCTTCGTGAAAAGAACTACATTTGCGGCGAGGGCAAGGCCTATCGCGTGAAATGGCAACTGACCGAAGACGGACAGCGTCTTTCCGAGCGCGTCGGCGAATTGGTGGCGCAATGGGTCGGCTTCGGAGGAGAAGGACTCAGTGACGAGGATCGCGACACGTTCTACCGCGTGCTTGAACATATTTCGACAAATCTTCGAAATAAGTATGATAACGCAGAATAACGGATGTTGAAGAAAAGGAGTGGCGCTTAAGTGGCTGTCAGATTGATTGTGGATTCGGCTTCGGATATCCTTCCCCGGCAGGCAACCGCACTCGGTATGATGCATTTACCGATGACGATTATTTTCGGTGAAGACGAATATTTGGATTCGGTGACGCTGTCTCACGAAGAGTTTTACGAGAAGTTAACACAGACTTCGATTGTTCCGAAAACCTGTCAAATCCCGCCTGCTGTCTATATGGAGACGTTCGAAGAAGTTGTGCAAGCGGGGGATACGGCCGTCGTCGTAACGATGTCATCGAAATTATCCGGCACCTACAACAGTGCGTGCATGGCGGCGGAGGAATTCGGTGACAAGATCGCGGTCGTGGACAGCGAGAATATCACCTTCGGTGAGCAAATTCTGATCAAGCGCGGCTTGGAATTGCGTGATCAAGGTTTGTCGGCGCAGGAGATCAAAGAGGTGCTGGATCGTGAGAAGAAGCGCATTCGATTGTATGCGTTGGTGGATACACTCGAATATTTGCGCAAAAGCGGTCGTGTATCGGCGGCTGCGGCGTTTGCGGGCGGCTTGCTTGCGATTAAACCCGTCATCTCCATGGAAGGCGGCGAGGCGCAAATTGTCGGTAAAGCGCGTGGTTCCAAGCAAGGTAACGCCATTTTGGCGGGCTTGATCGAAAAAGGCAATGGTATCGATTTCACTCGTCCGATTTGCTTTGGATATGCAAGTGTCGGAAAAGCAACCATGGAAGCATTCATGTCGGAACAAAGTGCGTTGTGGCAAGCGTATGACGGCGAATTACCGTTCACCTCGATCGGCAGTACGATCGGTACTCACGCAGGTCCCGGTGTGTTCGGCTTGGCGTTTTTCGAAAATGAATAAAAAGGAAAGAGAGCATCACGTTGTGATGCTCTCTTTTTGTTGCATGGGGGCATATTGTGCGATTTCGTTGTACAATATCTCGGCGACATGTTCGCAATCGAATTGTGCAACATCGGTTTTACTTAATCGTGCATACAACTCGCGGTCGGCGAGAAGTTGTTCGACGCGGGATGCCATGACAGCAGGAGCGCCCAAGGGGACGAGGAAGCCGTTTTCGCCGTCCGTGATCACGCTGCGGTGTCCGCGGTTATCCGTTGCAACCACAGGCAGACCGCAATACATCGCTTCAACGAGATTGATGCCGAAGCCTTCGCGGATGCTGGAGGCAACGCACACGTCCGAAGCACTCATCAACTGACCGATATCGCTGCGCCAACCCGCCAACGTAACGCTGTTGTTCAAGCCGCATTTATCAATGTAGGCTTTCAGTGCACCGTCGTCGTGCTCGGGCCCGACAAGCAACAGGTGCGCGTTGGGAATGGTTTTGTGAAGCTCGCCGAGCATATCCACAAGCAAGGATTGGTTTTTGTTGGCGATCAATTCCGCAACGTAAATCAAAACGGGAGTGTCGTCGTCGATGCCGAGCGAACGGCGATACTCGGCGCGTACCGCCGCGCGGTCGCCGATTTGTAAACGCGTGAAATTGGCACCGACTTCAGGAACGAGGGTTTTGATCATGCGGTCGGAAAGATGCTTTTGCACGGTGGCATAGTCCTCGGTGTTGACAGCGAAGAATACGTCCGTGTAGCGCGCCAGCCATTTTTCAATGGGATAAAACAGCAGCCAGTTGACAAGCGGTGCGCCTTTAAAAAAGTGCAGACCGTGTGCGCAATAAATCACTTTGGTGCCGTGTTTGCGGGCTTTGCGCGCCGCGAGGCGTGCGACCAGACCGCCGACGGGCGTGTGGCAATAGACGATGTCGTATTGGTTTTCGTTGAGAATCGCGGTCAACTCACGAATGCCTTTGAAGGTTTTCGGAGTGAACGGTGAGCGTTTCCATGAAGCGTGAAATTGACGGTCGCAATCGGGAATGATTTCGTCACCTGCACATGCGACATCCACTTGCCAGCCGTGTTCACGAAACACGCGCATTTGCGGCAGGTGGAATTTCATGATATGTTCTTTGGCGACGTTTGCAACAAATAGGATTTTATTCATTGTCCGTCGTCTCCTCTTGGCGTTGAAGTTCACCCGTGCCGCCTTCAACAACGCCGTCCGAACGGAGAACCGCGGCAATCGTGCCGAAGAAGCACTTGCAGTCGAAACCGAAACTGAGCTTTTCAACGTATTCGCCGTCGAGCTTGGCTTTGACGGGGATTTCGAGTTCGTCGCGGCCGTTGATTTGCGCCCATCCTGTGAGACCGGGTTTGACGTCGTTGGCGCCGTATTTGTCGCGTTCGGCAATCAGATCGTCTTGATTCCAAAGAGCGGGGCGCGGGCCGATGATGCTCATTTTGCCTGTTAAAATGTTGAACAGTTGCGGAAGTTCATCCAGACTGGTCTTACGCAAAAATTTACCGATTTTGGTGATGTATTGGTCGGGGTTTTCCAGAAGATGGGTGGGGATGTCGGGGGTATTCATCTTCATGCTGCGGAATTTGTAAAGTTGAAAATAACTTTTGTGAAGACCGACGCGTTTTTGCTTGAAAAGTGCGGGTCCGGGATCGTCAATTTTGATGGCAAGTGCGATGATCCCCATCGGCACGGCAAGCACCACCACACCACCCAGTGACAAAACAAAGTCAATTGCACGTTTGAAAAAGGCTTTATACATACACAAAGCACCCCTATTGAATATAATATATTCAGTATAGCATAGAACGGTAAGAGTTGTAAATAGTAAAATGATAGGGGGATATACGAGGGTATCAGCACACTTGATTGACAGAAGTCAAATGAATGTTCTTTCTGTAGCTTTTCGCGATACGACATAGCGAGATTTGCTCGACAACCAACTCTGTTGTCGACATGTAAACAGGCTTGCAAATCGTCCACCGGACGCGGTGCATTTTGACTTTGTTAAAACAAATTTCAACTGGAGGGATAAGATGTTTTTGAAAAGCTAATTATTCAAAAATGAAACATAATCAAAAACATCCAGATTTCGTGCTTTACTGTAAAGATGAGGGTATTTAATCATGGTTCCACCTTTGTAATTATTTGCAAAGATGTCGCAATGTACAATTTCGGGATCGGTTGTATCGGGCATATATGTTAACAGGCGCTTGTTATAAGAGAAACTTTTGAATTGATTTAAGAATGCGTCCGAAGGTGAAATAGCATGTTCCATGACAACATATGTGTTTGAAAGATCGATTCGTTGACCTCGTTCAAGCCATTTGTTTTTTGCATCCTCAAAGGTATCGTAATGCACGAAATACAAGGTAACATATGCGTCATCTTTTTGAATCCTACCGATAGGATATGAAATGCCTTCTTCGAAGATTTCAATAGGAGCATGGGTTGAATAATATAAAGGATCGCTCAAAAATTCAAAGAAATCCTTATCGGGGATCCAAATGTTGATGGTGGGAGACATAAAACGCAATTTAAGATCATGGTACATGATTCCGCCGATACAATTGTTAGCAAAAATTGTGGGGATAAGATTTTTATTACGAGCACGTTTTTTTAGTAAATAAGATTTTCTTCGAATGTTTCCAATTGATTTTAGCAAAGGGGAAGAGATCGCTTTGAGGGAATAAAGCCAATTCATTTTTTTCATCCTCTCTGGTGATATGTGAATCAATATATTAAAATTATATCATAATTGTAAAGTTTGCGCAAGAGAATTACAATTGTACTGTTTCTATTTTGTATAGTGATGATTGGCATGAAAAGTAGGTCTCCTGACTTTGTGATTTACACCAAAAAGTTAAGAAGTCTTGTGATGAGTATGAAAAACAGAAAAAGCAGATATTCCGAAGAATACCTGCCTTCTGGTCCGAATGGCGAGACTTGCTCGGTCGCTTCGCGCCCGACACGCACGCGACCTTTTCAACAGTCCCCCGGACTGTTGAAATTTGCACCTTGCTGTGCAAACCGGTCTGTTCAAGTCTCGACTGTACCAAAACAAAAAGGACAGAGCAAAAGCTCTGTCCTTTTTGTTGGTCCGAGTGGCGAGACTTGAACTCACGGCCTCTTGACCCCCAGTCAAGCGCGCTACCAACTGCGCCACACCCGGATATGAAATTGAGCAGTTTTTTGACTGCGAGAGAGATTATATCACATCTTCTCGGTAAAATCAAGAGAAATTTGCTAAAAATATAAATTTTTTCTGCGAGCGACGGAAACATCACAAGAGAAGAAGAAATAACAAAAACCAAGTGTAAATAATAAACAAAAAAACGCGCAATTATTAGATGTATTTGTGCGTGTTGTTGCAAGATGTGGCGCATTTTTTGACAAAACCTCTTGTAATTCGCGCGCGTTTATGTTATAGTATATTTATATATAATGCGTAAATTGGGATACGTGCGGGAACGGGTGTGAGAACAATGCAAATCGGAAAGATCTCGGTACTGATGGGGATCTACAATTGCGAAGCCACACTCGCCGAGGCGATTGACTCAATCTTGGCGCAAACGTATGAAAATTGGGAATTGATTTTGTGCGACGACGCATCCACGGACGGTACATATGCGATTGCAGAGGAGTATGCCAAGCGTTATCCCGATAAAATCCGTTTGCTTCGCAACGATGTGAATTCAAAATTGGCGTTTTCGTTGAATCGTTGCTTGAAAGAGGCGGACGGTGAATTTGTGGCGCGCATGGACGGTGACGATCGATCGCTTCCCGATCGCTTTGAAAAACAGATTGCCTTTTTGCGAACACATGAAGAGATCGCGATTGTCGGAACGGCGATGCAACGATTTGATGACGAGGGCGCATTGGGGGCAATCGTGCGCTCACCCGCCCATCCTGATCGCTTCACGCCGCACAGGGGAAATGTGTTCCAGCATGCGACAGTTGTCGGGCGACGTGAAGTGTTTGAAGCGCTTGGCGGATACACCGTGCTGCCGCGAACCGAACGCGGACAGGATATGGATCTGTGGTTTCGGTTTTTGCATGCAGGGTATCAAGGCGCGAATCTTCCCGATGTGTTGTATATGGTGCGAGAGAATGAGCAGGCAATTCGTCGCCGCACGGCGCATACGCGATGGATCAATTTTCAAACGACAATATATGGATATCGGTTGCTCCGATACCCGTTGCATTGGTACATAAAACCGTTTTTGAATTTGATGAAAATATTGGTGCCGATTCGTGTGATGAGATGGATTCGCCGTCGGCAAAAAACATAAGAAATCGCTTATTTCGGAGAAGACGCTATGGTAGTATATTGGGGAATGCTCTTGTGGGTGTTTTTGATCGGGTTGATGCAGCCCAATCAACACAACCCCTTGACATCGAACAAAGCAACTGAATATCGTGCCAAATGGGGCTTGGCCATCGCGTTGATGTTGCCGGTGACATTCTTCGCGATGGTGCGATTTGCGCCGATTGATACGCAGACATATATTCGTATGTATCGCGATATCCCGATGAATATGGGGATATTTGAAGATTGGCTCGCGGAAGCGTATACGGATTCACAATTGTTTTACGGCATTGAAATGGTATTCAAATGTTTTGTCAAACAAGACTATATGTACTGGCTTGGGTTTGTGGCATTGGTACATGGTGCGCTTTTGACCAAAACATTGCAAAAATATTCGCCGAACATTGCGATGAGTGCCTACATTTTTATGGCATCGACCATGTTCACGTGGATGTATAACGGCGTTCGGCAATTTACAGCAGTGTGTATTTTGTTTGCTCTGTCGGAGTGTTTTATCAAAAACCGATGGTATATATACATTCCTGTGGTGTTGCTGGTTGGCGGTGCGCAACCGATTTGTGAGGTTTTCGGTTGGCCGGATCCTCCCTGGTTTTTGTGCGGCATACATCAAACAGCTTTGATGATGATCCCGATTTTCTTCTTTGTACAGGGTAAAGCGTGGAACTGGAAGATGCTTCTTTTTGTTGCGGGATTTATGGCACTGTTGTTGTCGGGCGGACTGGATTCGGTGTTGGAATCTGCCACGGAAACAACCGCGTATGCGGTAGACTTACAATATGTGCAAGAAGATAGTGGTGCACACCCGCTTCGTGCGGTAGTACCGCTTGTGCCGGTGGCGATGGCACTGTTGAAGTATAAAGAAATTCGACAACGAGACGATATCCCGAAAATGATCACGGTGTGCATCAACATGTCAATCATCACGGTGGGAATCTATATCGCGAGTGTAATGACAAGCGGTATCTTCGTCGGACGTTTGCCGATATACACCGAAGTGTACAATTTGATTTTGGTGCCGTGGCTGATTCATAATTTGTATAAAAAAGATCAGCAGCTGTTTGCGTTTGGTGTGTACGGTGCGTATTTCTTGTGGTTTGTGTATCAAATGTATATGGCGTGGGGCGGACTGTCTTATGCCAGCGAAGTGCTGGGGATTTATTTCTACGGCGGTACTTGGTAAGTGAGGTGAAGAGAATGCCGAAAATCAGTGTGATTATGGGCATCTATAATTGTGCCGATACACTCGGTGAAGCAATCGACTGTATTGTCGCGCAAACCGAAGCGGATTGGGAACTGATTTTGTGTGACGACGGCTCTGCCGATGAGACGTATGAGGTAGCGGCGTCGTACCAAGCACGCTATCCCGATAAAATCGTGCTCTTGAAAAACGAACAAAATCTGGGACTTAACGCCACCTTGAATCGATGCTTGTCGGTTGCCAAAGGTGCATATATTGCGCGCATGGATGGCGACGATCTTTGCGCGCCCGACCGTTTTGAAAAAGAATTGGCTGTATTGGAATCCGAACCCGATATTGCTATTGTAAGCTCGGATATGACGCAGTTTGATGAGACCGGGGAATGGGGACGTGTGTCTCATTCCACATATCCTACGGCAAAGGATTTCCTTGGCGGCAACCCGATATGCCATGCTCCTTGTATGGTACGTAAAGAGGCCTATGATGCCGTCGAAGGGTATACGGTCAGCAAAAAATTATTGCGCGTTGAAGATTATCATTTGTGGACTAAGATGTACAAGGCGGGGTATAAAGCCAAAAACATCGGTGAGCCGCTGTACAGCATGCGCGACGATTGCAATGCGTACAAGCGTCGTAAATATCGGTTTTATGTGAATGAAGCGCGTGTGATGGCGTTTGCGATTCGCTCGCTCAAGTTGCCGCTGACAGGGTATATCTATGTGTTGCGCCCGCTGGTGGTTGGAATATTACCAAAATGGGTATACGACCGACTGCATAAGCATCGTTTACAAACGGAGGGGAAAGCATGATTCCGAAAATCATTCATTATTGCTGGTTCGGCGGTGGAGAAAAGCCGAAATTGGCACAAAAATGCATTGAAAGCTGGAAACGTTACTGTCCCGATTACGAAATTCGCGAATGGAATGAAATGACGTTTGATATTAACCGAAACGGTTACACGAAGTGGTGCTACGAGCAGAAAAAATATGCGTTTTTGAGTGATTATGTGCGCTTGGTGGTTGTGGGGGAGCACGGCGGTTTGTATTTCGACACCGATGTGGAACTCCTGAAATCTCCGGACGAGTTGCTCGTTTACGAAGCGTTTTACGGCTTTGAAAACGACGATAATGTCAATACCGGTGAAGGTTTCGGCTCGGTTGCGGGGCATGAGATCGTAATGGCGATGATGGCGGAATATGAAGCCGTTGAGCAAAACGAAGATGGATCTTTCCCGCTTGTAGCATGCCCCGCGCTGAATACGGCGCCGCTAACTGAGCGTGGATTGGTACGTGACGGTTCTCGCCAAACGATAGTAGGTGCCGAAATTTTTCCGATTGATTGGTTCAACCCCTATGACGATCCGACGGGACGGCTGAACAAAACCGAAAATACTGTATCGGTACATTGGTATTCTAAAAGTTGGATGAGCAAGGGGACGATTTTACGGAGTAAATTAACCAAGCCTTTGCATCGCTTGTTTGGTACCGATATGTTTAAGAGGTTTCGAAAATGAAAAAATCATTGTTGATCGTGTCTCATGCTTTGGAGCTTGGTGGCGCAGAAAGAAGCCTTGTCGGTCTTTTGGATGCACTGGATCCTGAGATATGGGATATTGATTTGTTTTTACTCCGTCATGAAGGCGAACTGATGAGCATGATTCCTTCATATGTGCATCTTCTTGAAGAGGTATCGGCATACACCGTGCTTGCTCGTCCGATGAAGGATACGCTAAGAGAAGGACGGCTTCTGCTTACGGCGGCTCGTCTTTTTGGGAAAGCGGCGGCAAAGCTATATTCTCGAAAGCATCATATTGCTGCGGGGGATGTAGAACTGGAATACAGTCACAAATTCACTTCCCCATTTATGCCGAAGATTGCGCAAGAGAAAGAATACGATGTTGCAATCAGCTTTTTGACGCCTCATTATTTTGTGGCAAAAAAAGTACAAGCAAAGAAAAAGTATGCTTGGATTCACACGGATTATACCCGCATCCAAATCAATGTAAAATCCGAAACGGCTATGTGGGATGCGTTTGATCTCATTGTGTCGATTTCGGATGCTGTCGGTGAAGGCTTTGCAAAAACGTTCCCGACGCTTGCAGATAAATTGGTTCAAATTGAAAATATTTTGCCCGAAAAACTGATTCGAAAACAAGCATCGGAGAATGTTGAATGGCCCCAAAAAGGCATCACGCTTTTGTCGGTTGGTCGCTACTGCACGGCCAAGAATTTTGACAATGTCCCCGATATCTGTTCGCGATTGATCGCGATGGGACACGACGTGTATTGGTATATCATCGGTTTCGGTCCCGATGAGGACTTGATTCGACAACGCATTCGCGAAGCAGGTATGGAAGAGCGGGTGATCCTGCTCGGCAAAAAGGAGAATCCGTACCCGTATATTGCGGCGTGTGATTTGTATGTGCAGCCCAGTCGCTACGAAGGCAAATGCGTCACGGTGCGTGAAGCGCAATTGCTCGGCAAGCCCGTTGTCATTGCGGCGTATGCCACGTCGGGCAGTCAGCTCGAAGACGGTGTGGACGGCGTGGTCGTGCCGCAGGATAATGAAGGTTGCGCAAAGGGGATCGCGGCACTGTTAAAAGATCCTCAAAAAATGGAACAATTGTCCGCAACATGTTTGTCGCGGGATTACTCCAATCGAGAAGAAGTCAATAAATTGATTTGACGGAGAATGTGTATGATCATCAATACCATTACTTGCCATGATGTGTATAACGTCGGGGCGTCGCTTCAAGCGTATGCGCTTTGCGCGTATTTGCAGTCGCAAGGGCATGAGGCGCGTATCATTGATTACAAACCCGATTACCTGTCGCGGCATTACAGTTTGTCGTGGGTGAACAACCCGCGATTTGATAAACCTCTTGTGCGTGAACTCTTTTTGCTTGCAAAGCTGCCGTCGCGGTTGAAGGCGCTTCGTAGTGAACGTAAACAAAAATTTGATGCATTTCGTGAATCGTATTTACCGCTGACAAAGCGTTATGACAGTTTTGAAGCGCTCAAGAACGATCCGCCGAAAGCGGATGTATATATTGCCGGAAGCGATCAGATTTGGAATCCGCTGTTTCAAAACGGTAAAGATCCCGCCTTCTTTTTGCATTTTGCCCCCCGAGACACCAAATGTTTATCTTACGCCGCCAGTTTTGCGGGTGATCGTTTAACAGATGAAGATCGTGCGCGTATAGCGCCGTGGCTTCAAACGTTCGATGCAATATCGGTGCGTGAGAAAAGCGGTGTATCGTTGGTGCAGTCAATGGGATTTGATGGTGTGCAAGTGTGCGATCCTGTGTTTTTGCGTTCGAAAGAACAATGGGATGAAATTGCGTTATCGCCCACGGAACAGGATTATATTTTTGTGTATGATTTTGAAGGGAATTCCTTGATTCGCGAATTGGCAATCAAGATGCGCGAGCAAAGCGGCAAAAAGATCGTCGCGGTGTTTGAAAATGAATATGCCGATCATGTTTTGAATGATCTCGGTCCACGAGAGTTTGTCGGGGCGATCAAAGCGGCATCAACAGTAATTTCGAATTCCTTCCACGCGACCGCATTTTCGCTGATTTTTCACACCGATATGCTCGTTGTGGATCGCTCGGAAGGTATCAATGCGCGCATGCGCGATTTGCTCGGTAGTGTCGGGTTATCCGATCGCTTGATATGTGCGGCGGATGCGGAGTATGCGCCGATCGATTGGGAAACGGTTGACGAAAAAGCAGCCGAACAAATTGTGTTCAGCAAAACATTTTTAGAGAACAATCTGTAAGGGAGAGACAGCTATGCAACGACCGACCGTCAGTGTTGTGATACCGGTGTATAATGTGGAAGAGTATTTACCACGTTGCGTCGACAGTGTGCTTGCGCAGACGTTGTCGGATTTGGAAATTATTTTGGTGGATGATGGCTCTCCTGACGGATCTCCTGCGATTTGCGATGCGTATGTGCAGCAAGATCCTCGCGTGCAGGTGGTTCATAAACCGAACGGCGGTTTAGCTTCGGCGCGCAACGCCGGTATGAAAGTCGCCACCGGTCAATATTTGTTTTTTCTTGATAGCGACGATTGGTTGGAACTTGACGGACTTGAGAGTCTTGTGAAAGTTGCGCGTGAATATAAAGTGGATTTTGTGCGGTATCGTGCGATTCGATCCGGTTGGCCCGGGCTCGAAGAGCATGCTCCATGTCGAGTGGAAGACGTTCGCGAATTGACGGAAGGTTTGTATGATCGTGAACGCATACAACGCGAGGTGTATCCGCGCTTGTTGGTGACTCCGCAATTGACAATGGGTGCCATTGTCGGCGCATGGGGTTCGCTGTATGATTTGGATTTTCTGCGTCGCAACGATTTGATGTTTTACGAAGAGGTCAAATTCAGCGAGGATTTGGTGTTTAGCGCCCGTGTGGCGAGAGCGGCGAAGTCCTTCTATTTTGTGGATACGCCGAGTGTGTATCATTATTTCTACAATCCGAATTCCATCTCCAAATCGTTCCGTGCGGGACGATGGGATTCTTGTAAGAGCTTGATCGAAAGCTGTGAGAGAGATTTTACAAACGATGAAGAGTATGATTTTTCTGCGCAGTTACATGCACTTCGTTGGTTTTGCATTATGTTGGCACTCAACGAGCGTCGCTATTTGAAAACCGCAAAAGAAAAGACGGCATATTGTAAACAGCTTCTTTCCGATCCGATTATTCGAAAAACTTCGCTCGGATTTGATAAACTTCAAGTATCGTGGAAACAAAAGTTGATGATGTGGCTCGTAAAGAATAAGTGTATAAAATTAATCGCAAGGATGTGAAGATGTGGCGGCAATCAGTATTATTGTGCCGGTGTATAATGCGGAACAAACCATAGAACGGTGCATCGAGTCGGTGCTGGCACAAACATTTTGCGATTGGGAATTAATATTGATTGATGACGGAACACCGGATAACAGCGGTGCAATTTGTGATGCATATGCAGCGGCTTCCGGTAATATTCGTGTGATTCACCAAGATAACCAAGGTGTATCGGTGGCGAGAAATGTTGGTATAGAAGCTTCGCAATCGAAATACTTGTTGTTTTTAGATAGTGATGATTATTTGGAAGAGACGATGTTACAAGTCTATTTTGATCATGCAAAACGGTATTCATCTGATGTTATAATGGGTGGTATGCGCGTAATCGGAAATGAGAAAGGTACCTCTAAAAATCTTCCGATCACGGGAGAATATGATACGTCTGTGTTTGAGACGATTTGTCAAGAGCCGGAAATGTTTGGCTATGTCGGCGGTAAGATGATTCGTGCGAGTATTGTTAAGCAACATAAAATTCGTTTTCGAACCGACATGCAATCGCAAGAAGATTTGGAGTTTTTTCTTTCGTTGTATGGCTTTTGCAGACGTTTCTTATTGTTGGAGTACGCCGGGTATCGCTATGATTTTGCTCCCGGAAAACGTTTTCCGCCTGTGTGGGATTTCATTGCAAATCAGATGAAATTGAAAAGTGTGGCGGAACAGGTGGCGGTGATTTCGCCGAAAGCAAAAAAAGCGATCGAAGAGCGCGTTGTGCGATTGTTGTTCAGTTGTTTGCACAGTGCGGTTGAACACAACATGTACGATGAAGCGTGGGATCATTTGATGGATGTCAGCGGACTGCGTACATATATGTATTCTACGCAAGATAAGGGCGAGATGTATCGGATTGCGCGTTGGTTTGCCGCGGAACGATATTATCGTATTTACCGATATTTGAAATGGCGTATACGTTTAAGAAAACTCATCGGACGAGGATGATTTAGGGCAGGTGAAACATATGGATGTATCGGTGATCATTGTCAACTATCGCAGTGCGGGGTTGGTGATCGATACCGTCCGCTCGGTAAAAGAGAAAACGAGCGGGGTTTCTTATGAAATCTTGGTCGTGGATAATGCGTCGGGAGATGATTCTCTTGAGGTATTACAAAGAGAACTCGGCGAGGAGATCACCTTGATCGCTTCAAAAGAAAATCTCGGCTTCGGAAAAGCGAATAATCTGGCGGCCGAACAAGCAACAGGCGAGTATTTGTTTTTGCTCAATCCCGATACACTTCTTGTGAACAATGCTATTCAAATATTATATACTTACGCCAAAGAGCATCCCGAAGTCGGTGTGGTCGGCGGGAATTTGTATTTCCCCGACATGAGCCCCGCTCCGTCATTCTGTCGTGCGTTCAGCACGCCCGACGCAGAAAAACAGCAAAGCAGTTGGAGTACACTCTTAAAACAGCGTTTGGGTCGCGCCAAACAAAGCGGACAGATGCAAGAATTTAATTTCACGGACGAACCGCAAGAGGTGGCATATGTATTCGGCGCGGATATGATGATGCCTAAGGCGGTGTTTGATGATGTCGGAGGGTTTGATAAAGACTTCTTCATGTACGGCGAAGAAACCGAGCTGACGTGGCGTATTGTACAAAGCGGTTATAAGGTGATTGCTCTGCCGCAGTCGCAAATCATCCATTTGGAAGGCGCGACCACGAAGACGGGCGATTCATTCAGCGAACGTCAATTTGGCATGCGTATGAACGGCACGATGCTGTATTATGATAAGTGTTTTAAAAACGGTGCCGATCGGTTTTATACATATCGTCGGCGGCGGTATACGAGACAACGTACATTGGCATCGATCAAACGGCGTTTGCCGAAAGATCACACAATTAACAAACAAATTGCGATACTGGACAGAGAATATCACGCGTTTTGCGAGAAGAAAAGAGGCGAGGGATAATGGCAGAGGTGTTGGACGGAAAAGGCGTAAAGCTGATTCCGTTTTATTTGCCGCAATTTCACACCATTCCCGAAAATGACGAATGGTGGGGCAAAGGATTTACCGAATGGACGAATGTGCGTAAAGCACCGCCGCTGTTTGAAGGACACGATCAACCGCGCGTACCGCTGGACGGCGAATACGATTTGATGGACGATGCGGTGAAGATTCGTCAAGCGAAACAGGCGAAAGAACACGGCATTTTCGGCTTTTGCTATTATCACTATTGGTTTAAGGATGGCAAGAAATTGCTCGAAAAACCTGCTGAGCAAATGCTTGCCAACAAAGAAGTGGATTTACCGTTTTGCTTTAGTTGGGCGAACGAAAACTGGAGTAAAAACTGGGACGGCGGCAACCGCGAAGTCATCATGGCGCAGGAATACGGCGGCAAGGCGGAGTGGGAAGCGCATTTCCAATACTTACTGCCGTTCTTCAAAGATGAGCGATATATCACTGTCGGCGGCAAGCCGCTGTTTGTGATTTATAAGCCCGAGCAAATCATTGATGTGTATCAGATGACGCAATATTGGCGCAAGCGTGCGGTGGAGGAAGGCTTCCCCGGACTGTGTCTGGCGTTCCAATTCCCGACGTATTATGCGGATATGTATTACCGCGATGATGTGTTTGATTATCGCATCGAATTTGAACCGGTGTATTCGCGAAATTTGGCGTCGATGAAACCCGGAACGTCCTCGAAGGTCAAGATGATGCGTAAAATCCTTGGCGAAAACGGCGTGTCGTCGTATCGCAAGAGCCGTCAATCGACGATGGGCTCTTCGTGGGGACAACCGCAAGCGCTCGGTATGCATTTTTATGATGAAGCATGGGAACGTATTTTGTCGGCGCCGTGGACGGAGGAGTTGCTCCCGGGCGGCTTTGTCGATTGGGATAACACGCCGCGCAACAAGCATGGTGTGATGCATGCAGGCTTTACGATTGAGCGTTTTCAAGCGTATATGACGCAACTCGTGAAGCGTGCAAACGATGAGAAGAAGCCGATGATGTTCCTGAATGCGTGGAACGAATGGGGTGAAGGCGCGTTCCTTGAACCCGATCAAAAATACGGTTATCAAAAGCTTGAGGCGGTTAAAGCCGCGCTTGAGCAGACGAAATAAGAAGGAGACTGAAGGATGAAGAAGGAAGTTGCAAAACCGACGTATCATACGCATATATCGTCGAAGCACAAGTTGTTTGATTTGAAATTAAAAGAAGTGTGGCAATATCGTGATTTGATCGTGCTGTTCACGAAACGTAATTTTACGGTATCGTATAAGCAAACGATTCTCGGCCCTGCGTGGCTGTTTATCAACCCGATCATCACCAGCCTTGTGTATATGTTTGTGTTTGGTGGGATTGCCAATATCGACACCGGTACGGCGCCGAGCCTCTTGTTCTATATGGTTGGTAATGCGATTTGGGTATTTTTCTCGTCGTGCTTGACGACGAATGCGAATACCTTTACGGGCAATGCGAATGTGTTCGGTAAGGTATATTTTCCGCGATTGACAACACCGATTTCCAATATGTTTTCGTCGGCGATTCGCTTCGGTATTCAAATGATTTTGGTACTTCTTATTTTGGCGTATTATTTAATTAAGGAAAGCGTGTTTCCTCCCGCGGACGGCATTGTTCTTCAGCCGGCTTGGTGGGCGTGGTCGTTGATCCCCGTGGTGCTGTTAAATCTCGGCATGCTTGGCATGGGACTCGGTGTTATTGTTTCGAGTTTGACGACCAAATATCGCGATTTGACGTTTTTGATTGGTTTTGCGGTGCAACTGTGGATGTATGTAACCCCGATCATTTATCCGATTTCGGAAACTTCCGGACTTGTTCAAAAGATTATGTGGATCAATCCCGTAACCGCTCCCGTGGAACTGTTCCGTTATGCGATTCTTGGTGAATGCAACGGCACGATCAGTCCTGAATATTTGGCGATTTCGTGGATCGTGACGATTGTTGTGATGGTTGTGGGCATTATTATCTTTAATAAGGTTGAGAAGACCTTTATGGATACGGTTTGAGGAGGTGCGCTGTTATGAGTGACGTGATGAATAACCGCGAAATTGCGGTAAAACTGTCCGGTGTTAAGAAAATGTATAAACTCGGTCAAGTCGGCGGCGGTACCTTGCAGGCCGATTTGCAAAGTTGGTGGGCGCGCGTTCGCGGCAAAGAGGATCCGAACACAGTAATCGGTGAAGAGCGTATTTACGGCTCTACGTTTATGGCACTGAACGGCATTGATTTGACGATTTACAAAGGCGAGGCTATTGGTATTATCGGCGGTAACGGTGCCGGTAAAAGTACGATGCTCAAATTGTTGTCGCGCGTGACATCTCCGACATCCGGTGAAATCGATATTTACGGTCGCATTGCGTCGATGCTGGAAGTCGGCACCGGCTTTAACGGTGAAATGACCGGTCGTGAAAATGTGTATATGAACGGCGCGATTCTCGGTATGACCAAAGCCGAGATCGATGCCAAAATGGAAGATATTATTGAGTTTTCCGAGGTCCGTGATTTTATCGACACGCCCGTTAAACGTTATTCGTCGGGCATGTATGTCAAGCTCGCCTTCTCGGTTGCGGCACATCTCGATTCGGAAATTATGATCATGGACGAAGTGCTTGCAGTTGGCGATATGGCGTTCCAAAAGAAATGCCTTGACAAAATGCGTGAGGCAGCCAAACAAGACGGAAGAACGGTTTTGTATGTCAGCCACAACATGAATACTATCCGTCAGCTTTGTGATCGCTGTATTGTGCTTGATAAAGGGCGCGTTATATTTGAAGGCGGCGTAGAAGAGTCGATAGAGGTGTACCTCGGTAAAAATGCAGTTTGCCCGCCTGTCATCGATTTAGCGGCGGCAAAGCGCTCGATGGAAACCATTGACGGCATCAAGTTTGAGACGATGCGTATATTGGAACAGGAATTGTGGAAAATTCCCGTCGGTGACAAACTGCGTTTTGAGATTCGCGTGAAGGCAACCAAAGATCTTGATAAAATCGGCTTCCGCACCCGTCTTTACTGTGCAGATGGAAAGTCTATCTCGGTGCTGCTCGCGCCTGAACTCATTTCCTGTAAAGCGGGTGATGAAATTACCATTCCGATCGAAGCGGATACGTCGATTTTGGTGCCCGGTCGCTATGCACTGACACCATCGCTTTATGATGTGGACGAATACGGTGTGTGGCGTTTTTATGATCACGTTGATGGTGTTGTGTTCTTTGAGGTGGAGACAAAACTCGGCTTTAACGAAAATATGCCGTGGGATGCTCACTGGTGGGGCAATGTGAAATTGCCCGGTTTGAAAGATTTGAGAAAAAAGGACTAAAGATATATGGAGATTTGTCGTAAAGAACATTGCACCGGTTGCGGTATGTGCATGAATATATGTGCCAAAAATGCAGTTACAATGCAAGCGGATGTCGAAGGGTTTTTGCATCCTGTCGTAGATGAGATGCTGTGTGTTTCCTGCGGGCTGTGTCAATCGCGTTGTCCGCAAAATACATCTGTGTCCCGCTTTTCTGGGAATTACTATGCGGTTGTGGCGAAGGATGATATGCTTCGCGAAAACAGCTCGTCCGGCGGTGTGTTTTCGCTTTTGGCCCGTCGGGTGTTGGCACGCGACGGTGTGGTGTTCGGTGTGGCATTTGATGAAAATTGGCGTGTGATCCATATTGCCGCAGAGGATGAAACGGACCTTTCTCGGCTTCGCGGCTCGAAATATGTACAAAGTGAGATCGGCTTGACCTATCGCGACGCAAAAGCGGCGTTGGATAACGGGCGTCGGGTGTTGTTCACGGGCACGCCGTGTCAGATTGCCGGACTGCGAGCTTATTTAAAAAAAGAGTATGACAACTTGCTTACCATTGATGTGGTGTGTCACGGAGCACCGTCTCCGATGATTTTTCGCGAGTGGCTCGATTATGAAGTGGCACATCACGGTGACATCGCCGACATTGCATTTCGTAAAAAGGCGCCCGGTTGGAAGTCGTTTTGTGCGCAGGTGACTCATCAAAACGGTGATGTTACGAAGTGTATGCTTCGAGAAGGGTATATGCGCGGTTTCCTTGATGATCTGTATCTGCGAGATAGCTGTTATACGTGTCCGTATGCCAGCGCTGAACGTGTAGCGGATATCTCGCTCGGAGACTATTGGCATTATCAAGAAAGCGGTCCCGAGCATATTGAAGACGATGATCGCGGTGTGTCGCTTGTCATTGTCAACACCGAAAAAGGTAACGCGGCGTTTCGCGCGATTAAGAGACAAATCGCCCTCGGAAAACGGTCTTATGAGGATGCTCTTCGCGGTAATCCTGTTTTAGACCATCCGGCAAAACGCCCTGAAAAACGCGAAGCGTTTTGGCGTGATCATGAAACGATGTCGTGGGGCGAATTGTGTGAGGCGTATTTTCCGCCTGTTGTCGACCGCGATGATCCCATCAAAGCGGTGGATCGCGAATATTATGCCCAACCGTTTGTGAAGCGACATAGACGGCATTTGATCCATCTTGTTAAGTTGAAGATTTTGCGTATCTTGAAAAAGCGGTGATGCATCATGAAAAAATATTTTTTATATGCCCATGACGGTAGCGGTAACCACGGTTGTGAGGCACTTGTGCGCTCGACAGCAAAACTGCTGGATGTTGGTCCCGACAGACTGACGTTGATGTCGGCACGTCCCGAAGAGGATGAGCGCTATGGCATCGGTGAACTTTGTAATATTAAGAAGAGCGGCGTGCGCGGGGAAGGGACCAAGCTGTGCCGTGGCTTTATCAAAAGTTATTATGAACTAAAAATCAAGAAAAATCATCACCCCATGGAACTGATGGCAGAGTTGTGGGGATCGGGCGCCAAAAGCGGTGATGTTGCTGTTTCCATCGGCGGTGATGTGTATTGCTATGATGTGATTTCCGAATTGGTGCATATGCATGACGTGTGGAAGCTCGGCGGATTGAAAACGGTGTATTGGGGTTGTTCGATCGAACCCGAATTGCTCGAAAAGCCGCAGATCGCCAACGATATCCGTCGGTTCGATTTGATCACTGCACGCGAAACGATTTCGTATGAGGCTCTCAAAAAAGTCAATCCGAACACGATTTTGGTGGCAGATTCGGCGTTTTTCCTTGATGAGGTCGACATTACGCTTCCCAAAGAGTTTATTGTCGGCAATACGGTCGGTGTGAACGTCAGTCCGCTCATTATGCGTTACGGCACAGAGGGGAAGCTGATTATGAAGAACTATGAGGAATTGATTCGCTTCGTTTTGGAAACAACGGATATGGCGGTGTGTCTGATTCCTCACGTGATTTGGGATGATAACGATGATCGTCTGCCGATTGAAGAATTGTATCAAAAATTTGCCGCCACGGGACGTGTGTGTGAGCTGTCCGATCATAACGCGATGGAGCTGAAAGGTTGCATCTCTAAATGCCGTTTCTTTGTCGGCGCACGGACACATGCGACCATCGCCGCATATTCGACAGGTGTACCGACGCTTGTGGTTGGTTATTCGGTGAAATCCCGCGGCATTGCCCGGGATTTGTTCGGAACGGAAGAAAACTATGTGCTGTCTGTGCAGAATTTGCGTCGTCCACGTGATTTGGCGGATGCATTTTCCTGGATGCAAGAACGTGAAAAAGACATCCGTGCAACACTGAAGACGGTTGTACCGGAATATAAAAAACGTGCACTTAACGGTGTGAAAGCATTGAAAAAACTATAATCAGAAAAGGAATGAGTCAGCAATGCCGAAAATCAGCGTGGTAGTTCCGATTTATAATATTGAACAGTATTTGCCACGGTGCGTGGACAGTTTGCTGTCGCAGACTTTTTCGGATTTTGAACTGATTTTAGTGGATGACGGCAGTCCTGACAACTGTCCTGCGCTGTGTGATGAACTGGCAAAAAAGGACAGTCGTATCCGTGTCATCCACCAGGAAAATCAAGGACAAGCAGGCGCACGTAATCACGGCGTTTGTGAAGCGACGGCGCCGTATGTGACCTTTGTGGACGGTGACGATGCCGTTCATCCGCAGATGCTCGAAGCTCTGTGGCGTGGCATCGAGGAAACGGGAGCGCCTATCTCCATGTGCCGTGAATTTGAGGCGGCAGATATGACTGATTCGTTCATGGAATCCAAAGAGACGGTCTTTCGTTCCCTTGTGATTGATGATGACAGCCTTTGCGAGATGATTCAGGGGGAAAGTTATGTATACTGGGCGCCGTGGCCAAAACTTATCAAACGAGACATCTTGCTCAAATACCCTTTCACGGTGGGGCGTATTTACGAAGACAGTGCAGTGGTATTCCGTTGGTTGTGTGAAGCGGGAACGGTCGCTGACTGTGATGCAAAATTATATTTTTATCAGGTGAACGAAAACGGCACGACCAAAAAAGCTTTTTCGCTCAAACGGCTGGATAAGTTGTGGTCTTCCGAGGAACAAATTACTTATTACGCTGAAAACGGATATCCGAAAATGCTGGATGTTTGTTTCCATTCTTATATGTTCGCCATCTGTGATCTGAGTCAGGCGGTCGTAAAGGAGCTTGGACGCACAGATGTCGCAAGACAACTTCGCAAAAAGGGCGTCAAATCCCTTAAAAACTACCGCGATCGTGTCACGGTGTCGCAATATGAGGAAGACCGTTGGATGGCGGTGCTAAAACCAACTGCGACGAAAATCAAATGGAAGCTGAAAAGTGTGTTTGGAAAGAAAGGGTGAGGATGCGATATGCCGACAATCAGCGTGGTTGTGCCTGTTTATAAAGTAGAGGCGTATCTTCATTGCTGTGTGGACAGCATTCTTTCACAGACGTTTGAAGATTTTGAACTCATCCTTGTGGATGACGGCAGTCCTGATAATTGTGGTGTGATGTGCGAGGAGTATGCCAAAAAAGACAATCGCGTTCGTGTGATTCATCAGGAAAATCAGGGGCAAGCCGCTGCACGTAACCATGGCGTATCCATTGCCAAAGGTGAGTGGATCTGTTTTGTAGACAGCGATGATGCTGTTCATCCGCAGATGTTGGAGATACTGTTTTCGGGGATTCGGTCGTCCGATGTGAAAATGACATTGTGTGACATCACGGAAAGTGAAAACTTGCCTGCGTGGGACTTTATGCACGTCGATTTTAAAACGAAACAAAGCGACTGTGAAGAAACGCTGTTTCATTTTATCAAAAACGGAAGATATCGCTATTGGAGTCCTTGCGCAAAGCTGATAAAAAAGGAATTATTTGATTGTTTTCCTTTCCCAAAAGGGCGTATTTATGAAGATAACGCTGTGGTGTTTTTGTGGATTCACGAAGCAAATTGTGTTGCCGATTGCGAAGCGGCACTTTATTGGTACCGAAAAAATGAGCAAAGCACCACAAAAAGTGCTTTTTCGGCAAAACGACTGGATTATCTCAACGCGATTGAAGATCAGATCGTGTTTTATGCGGCGCATCATTATGACGAGCTGTGTAATTTTTTTAGTGATGAATATTTTCGGATGTTGATCGATTTTTACGATAAGGTCGCATCTCTTGACAATGCTAAATCACTCAGAAGCGGTCTTCGATTTAACGCTCGCAGAATGTACCGTGATTATAAATCGCTCACGGATCTGACAGATTACGAACAATCAAGATTACAACGGATTTTGCATCCGATGACATGGAAACTTCGCGAATATGTGCGAAGATAATAAAGGGGAGAAGAGTTTATGCGCAAAGTGCTCAGACAACTGAATTTTGAAAGAAATATGCTGAAGAAAACAACGCGTACCGCCAAAGAAGCAGTGGCAGTTCTGAATGAGCGATATTCGCATGCAGCCCCCGATTTTGAACAACAAAATGTGTTGAATCCGCAGCATGATTTGATGATTGTGATTCCCGTTTACAATGTGGAAGCGTTTCTTGCGGAATGTTTGGATTCGGTGCTGTCACAGAAAACGCAGTATTCGTTTTGTGTGGTGGCTATAGATGACGGCTCAACAGACAATTCTGCAACGTTGCTCAAAGCGTATGAATCCGATAAACGTGTGAAGGTGATCTATCAGCAAAATAAGGGTGTGGCGCATGCGCGGAACATAGCGCTTGAACACATAATGGGCCGCTATGTGTTGTTTGTGGATTCAGATGATCGTCTTCCCGACGGCACGATCGAGGCATTGATGACAGCGGCGTATGAACACGATGCCGATATTGTGCAGGGCGCTTATATAAAGTTTAACGACAACGGTGTGATCGGTGTGTTTGATAAGGTCGAATCGGTGCGTGAAATCGCATTGGCGGCGGTAACAGGGTATGCCGGCATGAAACCCATTAAAGCGGAAGTGCTGGAAAATTTTTGCTTTCCCGAAGGCTATTTATATGAAGATACTGTGCTTGGTAAATTGCTCTATCCGCTGTGTAAAAAGGCGGTTGCGATTCCGCAAACGGTGTATGAATACCGCATTCACTCCGTAACCATCAGCGGCGCCAAACAGACAGCGAAAAACCTCGATACATATTGGATCACACAATATTGTCTTGAAGAGGCAGCAAGGCGCGGATATACGCTTGACAGTAAGGTGTATGAGCAATATTTGCGGCAATGCTGGATCAACTTTCTGCGTACGCAATATATGGATGTGGAAATACAGGAAAGTCTTTTTGTTGCCACGGCAGAGTTGTATTCACGATATTTCGGTGATGTGAAACTCAAAACAAATGATAAAAAACTCAAATTGCTCCATCGTGCGCTTTGCAAACGCAGTTACGCGGCGTATGTGTTTTTGATGAAACGCTGGGAGATTATGTGAGAGGTGAAGAAGGTTGATCCCGAAAAAAATACACTATTGCTGGTTTGGGCGAAACCCACTCCCGGAGTTGGCGCAAAAGTGTCTTAAAAGCTGGGAGAAATGGTGTCCCGACTATGACATTGTCGAATGGAATGAGGATAATTTCGATATCTCTACGTGCCCGTTGTATGTGCGACAGGCGTATGAAGCCAAAAAATGGGCGTTTGTGACGGACTACGTTCGCTTGCAATTGGTGTATGAACATGGCGGTGTGTATCTTGATACCGATGTGGAACTCTTTAAGCCATTAGATGTGTTTTTGAATAATCGTGCGTACTTCGGTTTGGAAAACAACTTTGTCAACACCGGTATTGGTTTCGGTGCGGAAAAAGGGCATCCCATTGTGAAAGCGATTATGGACGATTATAACGGTGTGCCGTTTGTTAAAGAGGACGGTACATTTGATACAACAACTTGTCCGGCACGCAATACTAAGGTGTTGTGTGAATTCGGACTCAAACAAAACGATGAACAGCAGGTGATTGCGGAAGATACACTGATCTTGCCGATGGAATATTTTTGCCCGCTAAACTATGAAACGGGTAAAAAGAATATCACAAAAAATACCGTCTCCATTCACTGGTTTGATGCCAGTTGGAGAACGGCAGAGGATAAAGCCTATCACGAAAATAAGAAAAAGGCTGAAAAACGCGATCGGTTGATTCACGCGCCTAATCGTGCGCTAAAAAAACTGTTTGGCGAAAACGGATATGCAAAATTAAAGGGATTGTTTAAAAGAGGGTGAAAGATGTGCCGTTGATTTCGGTTGTTGTACCGGTGTATAAGGTTGAGAAATACTTGTGCCGTTGCGTAGACAGCATTCTTGCGCAAACGTTTACCGATTTTGAATTGATTTTGGTGGATGACGGGTCGCCCGACAACAGCGGTGCGATGTGCGATGATTATGCCGCAAAAGACAGCCGCGTGCGCGTGATCCATAAAGAAAACGGCGGTTTATCCGATGCACGTAACGCGGGCATTGAGGTTGCAGAGGGAAAGTATTTGTATTTTATTGATTCGGATGATGTGATGCATGCGGATTGTTTGAATATTTTACTGGTGGCGCTTCGGCGTTCAAATGCGCAGATTGCCGGTGGCGGTTTTGTGCGATTTGAAGGGGATATGCCGTCGAGCGACTTGTGCAATGCTGTGTGGGATCGCGAGTGTACGTCGCATTCTTCGCAGGAAACGCTCGGCATGTATTTCGATGGGCGCGAATCGCTTCATAGCGTCGTATCTTCGTGCTGCAAGTTGTATTGCGCGGAATTGTTTGAAGATGTACGATTCCCTGTCGGGCGATTGTTTGAAGACGAATTCACGGTGTACAAGTTGTACTACAAAGCGTCGGCGATTGCGTTTGTGGATATGCCGTTGTATTTTTATTTCGTGAACAGCGGCGGTATTACGGGTACATTGTCGCTTCAAAAGCGCTTTGACGAATATGATGCGCAATGGGAGCGAATGAGCTTTTTTGCGACGCACAAATTGGAAGCGTTGTATGATAAAGCGCTCATGGAATTTTTGCGCACGGCACAATGGGATTTGATCCGAAGCCGTGAGAGTGAAGAAATCGTGGATCCCAAACGTAAAATTGCGTTTGAAACGCAATATGAAACGGTGTTTGACATTGCGATGGCGCGTGGAATTTTGGATTTCCGTCGCGATTATGATTATTTTGTGTTGGCAAAGCCCAAAAAAGTGCTTTGGTGGCGAATCAAGAGATTGTTGACCAAAAGAAAGAGTTGAAATGTATGCA
>JAZTZV010000103.1:0-5587 GCA_045637645.1 Acutalibacteraceae bacterium
GGATGAGGTGGTGAGTTTGTGAAGAATATCCTCGCAAACAGATTGAAATCGTAGGTTAATATCCGCATTGGAGTATCGCAGAATTGTTAAACCGAGACTTTCTAAATACGCATCACGTTCGCGATCGCGATCGATGCCGTCAGGCATATAATGCCCGGAACCGTCCAACTCGATGACCAGCTTTGCGTGAGCACAGTAGAAATCCACAATGTATCGACCGAATGTTTTTTGCCGACGAAAAGTAACAGGTAAATTTTTTAAAAAATCATACCACAGTCGGCGTTCTTCTTTGGTCATGTTTTTGCGCAGATTTTGAGCATAAGGTGTGAGTTTTGTGTTATTGGAAGTATTCATAATAACACCTCATCCGTCGCCTTCGGCGACACCTTCCCCTCAAGGGGAAGGCTTTCTTTACTCTTCCACGACGGAAGCGAAGATATCCGCCATGCCCGCGAATTCGCGAGACAGCGCTTTGTTGTAGAGGATGGTGTACAAATCGTCGTCGAGCGAGACTTCGGTCTGCTCGCCTGTTTCCATGTCCTTGAGGCGCGCGGTGCGGGTTTCCAGTTCGCTGTCGCCGATGACGATGACATAGCGTGCGCCGAGCTTGTCGGCATACTTCATTTGCGCTTTCAGTCCGCGACCGACCAAATCGGTCTCGACCGACACGCCGCCTTCGCGCAAGCGCGACGCGATTTCGAAGCAAGCGGTGACCGCGTTGTCTCCCATCGGCGCCAAATACACTTCACAGCCGGGGGTGGTCGGGAACTTGCCGTCTTGCGCTTCGAGGATCATGAGCAAGCGTTCAATGCCCATGCCGAAGCCGAGCGAGGGCAGGTGATTGCCGCCCATTTCTTCGATCAGACCGTCGTAGCGACCGCCGCCGCAGACAACGGCTTGCGAGCCGAGCGCGTCGGACACAAATTCAAACACGGTGCGGGTGTAGTAATCCAGACCGCGCACGATGTGGGTGTCGATTTCAAAATCGAGGTTGGCGGCGGTGAGGCAGGCTTTCACTTTTTCGAAGTGATCCGCGCAGTCGTCGCACAAATAATCGAGCATCACGGGTGCCTTGGCGGCAAGCTCGTGACACACAGGGGATTTGCAGTCGAGGATGCGCATCGGGTTGCGATCGAGACGGTCGCGGCAGGTACCGCACAGCGTGTCGATGTTCGCCTCGAAATACGCCTTGAGTGCTTCGTGATATTTCGCGCGGCAGGTCGGGCAACCGATGGAGTTGATGTGGAGTTTCACACCTGTCACACCCAGCACATCGAGCAGGGTGTGCGCGACGCTGATCACTTCGGCGTCGGCTTGCGGCATCGCGGCACCGAAGCACTCGATGCCGAATTGGTGGAATTCGCGCAAGCGACCCGCTTGCGGTTTTTCGTAGCGATAGCACGAGGTCAGGTAGCAAACCTTAACGGGGAGCGCCTCGGTGTGCAGACCGTGCTCAAGAAGGGCGCGCGCCGCGCCCGCCGTGCCTTCGGGACGCAGGGTGATCGAACGGTCACCTTTGTCTTGAAAGGTGTACATTTCTTTTTGCACCACGTCGGTGGTCTCGCCGACCGAACGTTGGAACAACTCGGTGTGCTCGAACACGGGCGTGCGCAGTTCGCGATAGCCGAAGTCGCGCGCGACCGCGATCGCCATTTGTTCAACGTGTTGCCATTTATAGCTGTCCGCAGGAAGCACGTCTTGCGTGCCGCGCGGCGCTTTGGTGATCAATGCCATTTAAAAAACTCCTTTTCAGAGATGATAAACACAGTTTCGGATAAAAAGGGCTGCTGCGTTAAAAATAATCGGCACAAACAAAAAGAGTAGAAACATCTCGGCTCTCCCTTTGGGAGAGCTGTCGAGCCGAAAGGCGAGACTGAGAGGGGAAAGGGTGCGACTTCGGTAAAGCCCTCTTTGTCACTCGCGATCGCTCGTGCCACCTCTCCCAAAGGGAGAGGCAAGACAGCTTGTGCGAATTACTTTTAATGCGACAGCCCTGTTTGGGTGTTTGTAAAACCAAATCAGTTGAATTGCGGGTTGACGATGTTGCGCCAATCGAGGTCGCCGCGCTCCAAGCCGTGGATGAGCACCTCGGCGGTGGCGATGTTGGTGGCGACGGGGATGTTGCGCATGTCGCACAGGCGCATCATATCGTTCTCGTTGGGCTCGTGATCCTTGACCGTCAGCGGATCGCGGAAGAAGAGAAGCAAATCGATCTCATCGCATTGAATGCGGGCGGAGATTTGCTGTGCGCCGCCTTGTGTGCCGCTCAAATAGCGCAACACGGGAAGACCCGTCGCCTCCGCGACCATCTTACCGGTGGTGCCGGTGGCACAGATATTGTGACGGCTGAGGATACCGCAATACGCGATGCAGAATTGCACCATCAGCTCTTTCTTGGTGTCGTGAGCGATCAAAGCGATGTTCATAACGGGGGCACGCTCCTTTTTGAAAATTTTTAAAGTATCATCACATGACGGTCAACATCATGTCATTTTTTCAAGCTTGGCAAGCGGCACCGATTTGCCGCAAAAACGCGCGGCGATGTTTTCAAAACAGGTCGCGGCGTAGGATTTTTTCGGGAAGGGTTTGGCGTTTGCCGTGGCGATGGTGACGGCTTCGTCCTCGGGAATCACGCCGAGGAGCGGCACCTGCGCCATGTCGATGATCTCGTCGATGTCGGGCATTTTCGCTTTCATCACCGCGCGCGGGCGCAAGCGGTTGATGACCATTTTATACGAAATGTCGAAGCGATCCAGCTCCGAAGCGGCGATGAACGCGTCGCGGGCGCACACCGCGTCGGGGGTCGCGACGATGATCGCGCGGTCGGCGGCGGCGATGGCGGTTTTGAAGCCGCGTCCGATGCCGGCGGGGCAGTCGACGATCACCGTGTCGTACACTTGTGCAAGACCCTCGCACAAATATTGCATTTCCGCAGGGGTGCAAAGTCCTTCGAGTGTGGCGGGGGCGGGAATGAGAAACACGTTTTTGCAAACGGGGGATTCGTAAATCGCGCCGGAAGTTTCGCAGTTGCGCGCGAAGATATCCGACAGGTCGTGAATCGTTTGGTCGGCGACGCCGAGCATCAGGTCGAGGCTTCGCAAGCCCGCGTCCGCGTCAACGATCAACACGCGTTGTCCCGCTTTCGCGAGCGCGCACGCCAAGCCGACGCTGACGGTCGATTTGCCGACACCGCCCTTACCGGACGTCACAACAACGATCACAGGACTCACCCCTCTCATAAAATCCCTTTATTCCGTTTCATTTTAGCACGTTCTGCACAGGAAGTAAAGAACTTTTGCCAAAAAAACAGGGTATTTATGCCAAATACAGGTTAAAATTGTTGCAAAAATCGCCACAGCGCTGCCGAAGGCAGACCCATCACGGTGTAGAAGTCGCCGTCGATGCCGTCGATGTAACGCAGGCAACGTCCTTGCACCGCGTAAGCCCCCGCTTTGTCCATCGATTCGCCCGTTGCGATATAGGCGTCGATTTCGGCGTCGGTCATCGGCGCAAAACGTACCTGCGCTTGGGCGACAAATCCGTCCTCGCGGTCGGCACCGCACACCCACACACCTGTCAGCACGCGGTGCGCGCGCCCTTGCAACATCGCGAGCATGCGATGCGCGTCGGCTTCGTCTTGCGGTTTGCCGAGTGCGATCGCGCCGTCGTCGGTGTCGACGATGACGCTGGTGTCCGCGCCGAGAACGGGGATCGCCGTGCCGCGTTTTTGCACGATCTCGCGCGCTTTCGCGCGGGCGACGGCAAGGGCATTTTCCTCCACCGAAACGGACGGATCAAACGGCAATTCCGCCGCGGCGGGTTCGATGTCGATCTCGATGCCGAGCAATTCGCAAATTTCTTTTCGCCGCGGAGATGCGGATGCCAAACAAATACGCATAGTGAAAACTCCTTATGTACGTTATAATGCGCGGAGGACGGTGATCGCCGCCGTGACAAGAACGGCAAGCCACAACAGCGGCGCAAGCAACAAGGCTTTGGTCCGCGTGGGACGCGGCACCGCCGTCGTTGAACGTGGGCGCGGCAACGGATGCCGATACAGCCAAAGTGCCGCCGCGCCGCCGAGCATCAGCGCCGCGATGAGGATGACCGCTTGGAACACCTGCGCGGCATCCGATTGCGCGAAATTGAGCAAAAACTGCAACACAAGTGCGAACGTGTTGGCGAGTGCGTGGATCGCGATCGACAACCGCAAATTGTTGGTGTAGACATACACAGCACCCAGCACCAAGCCCATCAACACGGTATAGGGCGTTTGTGCCGCGTTGCCGTGCATCAATCCGAACAACAGCGACGACAGGATGACCGCCGCGACACGCCCGAACGGGCGCAACGTCTCAAGCACAATGCCGCGAAGCAGCCATTCTTCCAGCACCGCGGGAATTGCCGCGAACACGATCAATTCGAGAAGCAAGGTGGACAGCGCGCCGTCGCCGAGGACGGGCATGGTCGGTTCGGAAATGCCGACCGTGTACAGCATGTCGCTGAACAGCGCGGCAAGCACGTTGGCGATGAGGCACAGCGCGACACCGACCGCCACAAGACACAAACGGTGTCCGAGCGACAGCGCGCGCGATTTCGGGCGACGCGTTTTTTTCGACGTCAGCTTTGCGGCGCACAGCCACAGCGGCGGCACGACCATCAACAGATACGTCGCCGCATACAGCACAAGATATTGCACGACGGGAAGGCCGAAACCGTCCGCCGCCGTATCCACGCCGCACGCACGCAACAGCGTTTGCGCAAGAAGCGGCACAAGCAGTTGAAACACGGTGATCGTCAGCACCATGACGCCCACGCGGTTGGCGCGGCGGTTGCAGTCTTTATATAAATTGCGGGGAGCCACGGTTGTTCACCGCCTTTCATCAAACAATAGAAAACGACAAAAATCGCCCGTAAGACGCGGCTTATCGGGCGAGATATGGGTTATGACGGCGCTCGCGCGCGATGGTGGTCGGCTCGCCGTGTCCGGGATAGACCTTGAGCGCACCGTCAAGCGCGGCAAGGCGCGCAAGCGAGCGTCGCATCACAGCAAAATCGCCGCCGGGGAAATCGGTTCTGCCGATGCTGCTTGCGAACAGCGTGTCACCCGCAAACAGCGCGTCTTCAATTTGATAGCACACGCCGCCCACGGTGTGACCGGGGGTGTGAAGCACCGTCACGGTCAGCTCGCCGAAGGTCAGCTCGTCGCCTTCTTCGACGCAGACGGCGTTCGTGATCGGTGCCGTCGGTTCGCTGAAATACGCCGACAAGTTGAGGCGACCGTCCGTGAGCGCGGGGCAGTCGAGTGTGTGGCAATAGACAGGGAAAGCCGCGTCGGCGAGGGCGTTTGCCGCGCCGATGTGGTCAAAATGCGCGTGCGTCAGCAAAATGCCGCCGCGTTGCGCGTGTTCCTCCTCCAAAACGCGACGGATCGCGTCGGCGTCGGCACCGGGATCGATGACGACCGCCGCGCCGTGTCCGTCGGAAACGACGTAGCAATTTGCCGCGAGTTCGCCGACGGGGAGTGTGCGAATGGTCATGCGCGATCACCTCGTTTGGGGGCTTTGAAGTCGGATCGTAGCCATGT
>JAZTZV010000104.1:0-47167 GCA_045637645.1 Acutalibacteraceae bacterium
CATCCAAATCATCACCGATTCGGGTCTTCGCGGCCGTGGCGGCGGCGGTTTCCCGCCCCGTTTCAAATGGTCGCTTACCGCCCGCAACCAAGCGGATCAAAAATACGTCGTGTGTAACGCCGACCAAGGCGATCCCGGCGCGTTCATGGACCGCTCCGTCCTCGAAGGCGACCCCCATGCCTTGATCGAGGCAATGGCGATCGCGGGTTATGCCATCGGCGCAACCCAAGGCTATGTGTACGTCCGTGCGGAGTACCCGATCGCGGTCAACCGTTTGCAAATCGCCATCGAGCAAGCTCGTGAATACGGTCTGCTCGGCAAAGACATCTTCGGCACCGGCTTCGAGTTCGATATGGACATCCGTTTGGGCGCCGGCGCGTTCGTCTGCGGCGAGGAAACCGCGCTCATGACCTCCATCGAAGGCAACCGCGGCGAACCCCGTCCGCGTCCGCCTTATCCGGCGGTCAAGGGCCTGTTCGGCAAACCCACCGTTGAAAACAACGTTGAAACCTTCGCGAACATCCCGCAAATCATCTTGAAGGGCGCCGATTGGTTTGCGTCCATGGGCACCGAGAAATCGAAGGGCACCAAGGTCTTCGCGCTCGGCGGCAACATCAACAACACCGGCCTTGTCGAGATCCCGATGGGCACCACCCTGCGCGAGATCATCTATGATATCGGCGGCGGCATCCCCGGCGGCAAAGCGTTTAAAGCGGCGCAAACGGGCGGCCCCTCCGGCGGCTGTATCCCCGCAGACCTCATCGATACCCCGATCGATTACGACAACCTCACCGCCATCGGCTGTATGATGGGTTCCGGCGGCTTGATCGTCATGGACGAGGACACCTGCATGGTCGACATCGCAAAATTCTTCCTCGAATTCACGGTTGACGAGTCCTGCGGTAAGTGCACGCCCTGCCGTATCGGTACCAAGCGTCTGCTTGAGATCCTCGATAAGATCACCGAAGGCAAAGGTACTCTCGAAGACATCGACCGTCTCGAGGAACTCTGCCAATACATCAAAGCGAACTCCCTGTGCGGTCTGGGTCAAACGGCTCCGAACCCCGTGCTCGCGACCCTCAAATTCTTCCGTCACGAGTATCTGGCGCACGTCGTCGACAAGAAATGCCCCGCGGGCGTTTGTAAGTCGATGCTGCAGTTCAAGGTCGTGTCCGACAAGTGCATCGGCTGTAAGCTGTGCATGAAGAACTGCCCCGTCAACGCCATCAACGTCACCGACTACGTTGCTCCCGGCAAGAAACTGCCGTCCGTCGCGATCGACACCGACAAGTGCATCAAGTGCGGCGTCTGCATGGGCAATTGTAAGTTTAGCGCTATTATTAAGGAATAAGAAAGGAGTACGCTGAAATGAACATGGTGAATGTGAAAGTAAACGGCATCGCTGTCAGCGTGCCCGCAGGTTCTACCATCCTCGAAGCCGCTCGTGCGGCGGGCGTCGAGATCCCGACCCTGTGCTTTTTGAAAGATATCAATGAGATCGGTGCTTGCCGTATCTGCATCGTCGAAGCCACGGGCGCGCGCGGCCTTGTCACCGCTTGTGTCTATCCCGTCGCGGAAGGCATGGAGATCCAAACCAACACCGAAAAGGTGCGCAAGGCGCGCAAGACCACGCTCGAGCTGATCCTCTCGACTCACGAGAAGAAGTGCCTCTCCTGCGTGCGTTCCACCAACTGCGAATTGCAAAAAATGTGCCGTGACTACGGCGTGGAAGATACCGGCGCTTACGACGGCTTCCGCCCGCAATACGACATCGATGATTCCGCTCCGCACCTCGTGCGCGACAACAACAAGTGCATCCTGTGCCGTCGTTGCGTCGCGAAATGTAACGAGCAATTCGTGTCCGTCATCGGCGCGAACGACCGCGGCATCGACACGCACATCGCGTGCGCGTTCGAGAAATCCCTCAACGACACGCCCTGCGTGTCCTGCGGTCAATGCACCGTGGTTTGCCCGACCGGCGCTCTTGTCGAAAAAGACGACACCGATAAGGTGTGGGCGGCTCTTTCGAACCCCGAAAAGGTCGTCATCGTGCAAACCGCTCCCTCCATCCGCGCGGCGCTCGGCGAATGCTTCGGCATGCCCATCGGCACCAACGTGGAAGGCAAAATGGTTGCGGCGCTCCGTCGCCTCGGCTTTGACAAAGTGTTCGACACCGACTTCGCGGCGGACCTCACCATCGTCGAGGAAGCCAACGAGTTTGTCGGTCGCGTGAAGAACGGCGGCGTTCTCCCGATGATCACCTCCTGCTCGCCCGGTTGGGTCAAGTTCGCGGAGCTGTATTATCCCGAGCAACTCGCGCATCTCTCGTCGTGCAAATCCCCGCAACAAATGGCGGGCGCGGTCATCAAGACCTACTACGCCGAGAAAATGGGCATTGATCCCGCCAACATCGTGTCGGTCGCGGTTATGCCCTGTACGGCGAAGAAATTCGAGATCGGCCGTGAGGATCAAAGCGCCTCGGGCTATGCCGATGTCGACATCGCCATCACCACGCGTGAGCTCGGTCGCATGATCGATCGCGCGGGCATCCAATTCACCGCCCTGCCTGACGAAGAGTTCGACAGCCCCCTCGGCGAAGACACGGGTGCTGCGGTCATCTTCGGCGCCACCGGCGGCGTGATGGGAGCGGCGCTCCGCACCGCCAACGACTGGCTCACCGGCGAAAACCACGCGAATGTGGACTTCGTGGAAGTGCGCGGCACCGACAGCCTCAAAGAAGCAACCTACAACATCGCGGGTCTCGAAGTTAAAGTGGCGGTTGCCAGCGGCTTGACGGCGGCAAATGAAGTCATGAAGAAGATCAAGGACGGCACCGCTCCCTGGCACTTCGTGGAAATCATGTGCTGCCCCGGCGGTTGCGTCACGGGCGGCGGTCAACCCGTCCAACCCGGCGCGGTGCTCAACACCGTGGATCTCAAGTCCACGCGTGCCAAAGCGCTGTACGACCAAGACGCGGCGATGACCCTGCGCAAGTCGCATGAGTCGCCCGTTGTCAAAGAGCTCTATGACAACTACTTCGACGGCATCGGCGGTCACAAGGCGCACCACACCTTGCACACCACCTACGTCGCTCGTAAGAAGTACAACTAATCGATCTCAAAAACGCCTCTGCTTTTTGCAGAGGCGTTTTTTTGTGTTCCCTTGCCTCTCTCTTTGGGAGAGGGCTGTCGCGCAAAGCGCAACCGCAATCCACGGCGCGCGTCTTATCTTCTTTGTCAAAGGGGGATGTCAAACGCGTTGCGTTCGACAGGGGGATTTCATTGCGTTTCACAAGACTGTTGCCGGCGGCAACGCGCCCTACGACGGGCTATCGCCATAAGAACAACGATGCGTTTTCAATCAAATTGCACAAAAATCGACTGTACGATTGCCGTATTCATCAATTCATACAAAAATGCCACATGTTACGGTTTGTTAACAATTTGTTCACAATTCAAATGCAATCTGTGTTATAATTACAGAGAATAGGATAGGTATACTGTCTAATATGGGATTGTCTCCCCAATTTTAGACGCCGCCTTGTCCGCCGCCTTGCAAAAGGCGAACGATATTGTATCCAAAAAGGTATAATATAAAAAGTACGAAAGGGGAAAAACGATATGAAAACTACTCATATCACCAAGGTATGCGCCGTTGTGATGGCAATGCTCATGCTTTTGAGCATGGTGCCCGCGTCGGTGCTGCCTGTGTTCGCGGTTTCTTCCGAGGGTGCATTGTCGATTTTCGACACCGTCACGCTCGGCAAAGGCACCGTGACCAATACGGAAAATTACAAAGGAGCGGATTATGCGTCTTCGCCGAACAAGCAGGACTCGCAGGGCAACACGATCGTCAACGACGAATTCTCGCCGTACGAGCCGTATTGGACGAATGACGACGAGCACCCGTTTTTGATGAACGGTTCGGCTTGGATCGATCTTTCAAAAATCTATTACGGCGTTCCCGCGACCCCGAACGTCCCGACCACGAAATGGTCGGCGAACACCTCGGTCGTCAACATCACCGGCACCGGCAAAACGTACGGCAGCGGTAACGGTATCCTCACCGGAACGGAGATTTATGCTATTCATGATCACAACCTGGTTGATGAATATCTCTGGGCGGCTGCCACTGAGACGGTTGGCGGTAAGTTGGAAAATGGCGTTGTGCAATCGGATAAGCTCGGTTATGCTGCGGGAACATTTGTTGAGTCCAAAAACAGCAACAAGGCATACGTCTACAACCGTTACGACGCGATGCAGGGCAAATGGGGTCTGACGCTCGATAAAAACGTCAGCTATGTCACGTGGAGCCCCACATATGTTGAAAATGCTTATGGCACTGACAAACATATGGATAATTCGTTCCTCTATCTGTCAGATACACCCTATCTGTTCTATTCCACCGAGGCTGTTGATGATACCCAGATGGCGATTTCCTTGTTGATCGGTACGCCCGTTCAGTCGGAAAGAAAAGCTAGCAATTCCGGCATGACGACGGTATCTACCAGTGGCAACTACGAGTTTCGTTGGTACACCATTACCGACAACTCCGCGCGCCCCGGCGTCGGCAACGACACGCTTAACAACTCAATGGTTCCTCTCGTTACCGTCAGCGATGTAGTGTTGGATAAGTATAAATTGACAAGTTCGTCTGAAGATATTCTTGCTGCTATCAGCGATATTAACGGCGACAATGTTGATCCCATCAAGGTCGCGGAAAATGCAGGCATCGATACAGAGAAAATGTATGTCAGCGGTGCTATCACCGGTTGTATTGATTTCACCCAACTCCTTCCTTTGGTGATGGGTATGGGCCATGGTCGCGAAGATGTTAAATACAAAATCGCGCAAATCCGTGTCGACACGAAAACCAAGTCCCGCGCTGCAACTGACAGTGCCGCGCGTATCAACTACATGTACTTCGGTCCCGGCCAAGCCGCAATCTACACCCCGCAATCCACCGTCGGCAGCGATGTCAGCGGCATGAACTGGATGTACGCGCAAAACGATGGTGGTATCGGCGACCAAAACCCCAACTATGTAGCAACCACTAGCGGTTATTACATTGGCAACTATGGTATTGGTGATAAAGGTTATGATAGTGGTTACACCAATGGTTGGCATAACGGTCAAGCGGTGTCCATCACCAATACTCCCAATACCCCGCAATTGATGACCATTGACACTTACGGTAAAAGCGGAGGTACTCTGATCTCTTACGCCGACTACACCACTGAAATGACAAACTATTATAAAGCCAACGGTGCGGTGCAAGATTCCGAAAGCGGCAACTGGTATTATGAGGGTATGCCCTTGACGTGGCTGACCACCTTCCCCAAGGGTTCTAATGAAGATAACTCTATGATATGGAAATACACCGATGTGAACGGTGTAACACAGTATCTTGAGGCCGAGTACAACGAAGCGGATAAGAACTATTACATCATGGTCACTGTTCCCGTTCGTAAATGGGTCAACGTGCTTGGCTATGACCGTAAGCTCTCAATGAATGTCAAGATGCTTCAATACGGCGTCAAATCCGACGGCAAAACACAATTGAAGGTTAATCCTTCGTTCTGCTTCTGGGCCAACGTTCAAGGTGCGCTTGGAGCACACTCAAGTATTGATCTTGGTGTTCGACATAACGGCGAGGATATGATCGGTACATTCGGCATGGGTTACTATAACGTCGACTGCGCAAATAACAACCCTACAGCGTTTGTTGACCACACACTGGGCGAATCTGTCGTGTACAACACGGGCGATAAAAATGATGCATCGACCTTTGACTGGTTGCGTTCGCCTTATACATATCCGATGACCGTTACTTCTGAGAACAGCACTTACGGTCTCGATGCCGAAATGATCGGCTATTCCTTCATAACGTCGATGCGTTTCGTCATGCCGATCGGCTCTAAAATGAGCTTGCAAAGCATCAAGGGTGACGGCAACGCCGCGGGCTTGAACGAATATTCGACCTCTGGTGAAATCGTTTCCGCGTACGACGGCGGCACTGGCATTCAGCCGGAAATCAACGTGAGCAACACGATAAATGCCCACACGGTTACGAACAATGACGGTACTTTCACCAGAAAACAAGACGGTACACTCAAGGGCACCCAAACCAATGGTGCTGCCGCCTACGGTCCGATGCTTGAGGAATCGCGTTATACGATTTATGATATGCTCGACACCGAATGGCTCAACGAAGCCGGCAACAGCTCACATGATAAGAATAAACTGGGTCGCAACAATATGACGGTTTATGGACAGTCGTGGTATCCCCTTGAAGGCCAGTTGCCGATTCTCCATTCCCCCAGCACAACGGAGGGTGTGCGTTACGGTTACACCTACGGCAATAGCTGTGAATTTGTGGTTTATGCAACGGTAATCTTTACGGACGAAAGCAACAGCAAATGGGGAATTGTCGGTGTTCTTACTTCTTCGGGCACTCCGGAAATCGGCTTTGTTCGATTGTGGGACGGCTCTAAGGCGTACGCCAAAGCCGGTGCGGGTACACTGTACGGCGAGTACAAGATGAAGCGTGCGGAGTATAGCAACTGGAGTTTCGTTTCCGCCATGGCCGGAAGACTTAAAAACGAATGGATTCTTTCGAACTTCATCGGTACGTACAGCGATTTCCAAGATGCCAACTACGGAAATGTGGCATCGCATGATGGCGCGAATCCCGGCGCACGCGATGTGTATGCCGGCAAAAGCAGTTCGGCACACTTCGGCGGTCCGCAGCTCAAATACGCCAATATGTGGGTCAGCACAGATGGTGGTTCAAGCACGTATAAAACGTTGAAAGACACCAACATTATTGCGCAAAACACAACTGATATGGAAATCAGTTTTACGCGCAAAAACAATAAGAATTACAACTGGTCGATTGGTATGACCCGTGTTTTCCAAACGCCGATCACGCTTCACGCAAACAAGGCTGTTACAGGAGAAGCTGTATATCCGGTCTTCTATTATGACTATGAGACCAACGCCAATATCGCGGATGGTAACGATTCCAATACCATTGCATTGTCCATTCGTGTAGACGGTACCGACTATCTGTACTATCTCTACGGTGAAGGCAGTGGTGCCACCAATAAGTTGACTACTTCGTATAGAGACGGTCACAGTGGTAATGCCTATGGCTATTTCTCGTTCAAGGATTTGATGACCAATACGTTTAAGGGCAAGACGGTTCAAATTGTTGGTATCAACTTTTATTTCTGGCGTGCAACGTCAGCGAATTTGAATAGCGATACAATGACAATTCGCCGTATGGAGATTTGGCAGGGCGAAAACGATTGGTACGATAAAATTCTTTCTACGGATTCTTCTAATATGACTGCCAAAATCAAGGATTCGGTTCACATCATCAACGATTCCTTCTTCAACGCCCACAACGAAACGAAAGATGGTTCCTACACCATCGAGCGTGTTAACACCTCCGACGGTAAAGGTGTTGTGTTCAGCGGTACGGGCATTAACGAATCGCTCGGCGGCTTTGACCATACCGTAAGTGATAACACGAAAGCCGAAACCGTAACCGTGCCGAACTCTCAAAAAGAGGGAACGGCATTCGATCCCAATGCTACGGTTAAAATTGAGCGAACAACCTCCTATCGCAAGTCCAATTCCAACAAAGGCTGGTCGGCTCGTATCCAGTCTGATACCAATGAAGACGGCGTTATCGACGAAAAAGATAACCGTGTATATTCGTGGGATATGGATTCGTCGACGTCGAATGGCGTTGAGGGCTTGTACGAGTACCAATCGTCTGTTGGACATTTGCGTGTGTGGGTTCCCTCGCAGGGAGAGGCGTCGGTTGTCTTTGAGGCTGACCGTTCGTTCAACACGAAAAACTACCGATATCTCTACTATTCGTATTCAATGCGCGATGTAAAAACGGGCATTTCGGCAGAGGACAAATCTGCCAACGGTAGAGGTTCGGGTGTTTGTGTGGCAGTCAAAGGCACGCAAAACACCTCCGACATGGCATATCTGGAGAAGAATGGCTCGTGGGAATATTATCCCGACGATAATAGCTATTGGGCGAATAACACCTCCGATAACCGCGAGTACAACACTACAATGACTGCGGCTCTGGATTTGTCTACTCTCAAAATTAAATCGGTCAATCAAATTGTGTTCTATCTGCGCAACTTAGAGGGAAATCAGGCTGAGTTTTACATTAACTATATTTACCTCTCTAATGTGCCCCCCACGGAGCTGATTTCTTCGAAGCTCGAGCAAGTGCAAACCCAGTACTACTACATGATGGATAATACGGGCGACCGTTATTCCGCTCGTTTCCCGACCATCGATAACCCCACGGGTCAAGTGTCAGGTACGAACGCGGACAACGACCGTACCAACCCCATCAAAATCGAGCGTGGTCAGCTTCTCTCGACCGGCACCTATTTCAACGGCGATCGACTCTACGGCTACGGTGGTACGTCTTCGACGGATCGTACGTTTGATGAGGACACCGCGTCTGAAGGATATTACGAAAAGACCTACGGTAACGACAGCAACCCGAACGGTGCCGAAAACGGCTCGATGAAGAACATTATGTTCTACGCAGGTGGTTCAAACGCGGATGATGATCTTACCGACATTAAGGATTTCTACGACTACAAAGATCGCGGTCGTATCTACACTTACATTGATGCTAACGGTAATATTGTCACTGAAACGGTCGAAGCAGACGGCGTCGGCGATATTTACGACATGATGTGGTCTTATGGTCGTTGGTTCACCGGTGACGGATCGAACGCTATGAACATTATGTATGTCGGCGATCCGAATGCTCCTGATTACCAACAAAATGACGGCAACTATCGTAAAGACAGTGTTTCGGGCGGTTTGAACCGTCGTTACGCGACCGAAAACTACGTCCTGCTCCGTTCGGGCATCACCCCGAAGAAGTACGAGACCTACTTCGATGCCGACGGCGGTGAGTTTATCTACGAAGGCTCGTCCGAAGATACCGCGAACCTCCACAAGGTCAACGAAAACAGCTACTTCTTGACGCAAAACGTCATCCTCTCCCACTACATCCAACCCGGAACGAAGGATTTCATGGCAAAAGAGGAGCCCCAAAAGCCCGGCTATACGTTCAAGTATTGGCAGAAGATTCAACTCGGCGCGACCGATACTGTTGACACGTCGCTGACGGATGCCATCAAGAACGAGTTCCCCGGCACCGAGATTGCTGACGGTGAGTTGACGAAGTACACACGTAAGGATAAGGCGCAGGTTGACTACTTCAAGGCTGTGTGGGAGAAAGATCCCAACGCTAAGAACACCACGGCAACCTTTAATGACAACAATGGTAACGAATGGTTCGAACGCAAGACAAACATCGAATCCGAGGGCGGTAGCTATGTGCTTCAAATTCCGGCTGTGACGAATCTTGTTGAAAACGGCATCACGAGACAGATTTACGGTTGGAAAATCAAAGGCGGAGACGAAAACAAAGTGTTTGCCCCCGGCGACCGACTCTACCTCCTTGAAGATGTGGAATTTATCCCGGTGCTGGATGTGGATCCGACAAAGGTCTTCCAGATCAAATTGACCGGCGCACAGCTTTATGTCCACACCGTCAACGGCAGAGTTTTGAAGGTTCAACACGGTGATCACGGTATTAGTGTGGAGAAATCCACGCAGGGCAAGAAGACGGTCTACACCTACGAAAATGTGCCTGCGAACTACCATGTCCGAGCTGTCCCCGATGTGGTGGACGACAACGGAAAATGGACCGACGCTTCGACGACGGGTGGCGACAAATATCAATTTGTTTCCTCTGTGGTTGTGAGTGCGAACAAGGATTGCTTTGACTTCGGTGTGTATGAGGATCGTTCGCTCACATACACCTCGATGAGTTCGCTCGACGCATTCTACACGGCGCAAGATGGCATCCTTGCCACGAACACGTCGCAAAAGATCAAAGACAGCAACGAAGTTTCGTACTACGGCAAATTCGAAGCTCCTGCGGGCGCAACGGTGAAAGCTTACGGTACGTTGTTCACGGTTCAAAAATATTTTGACCTCTACGACACCTCGGATGATGCGGCCATGGCGGATTTGAACAAACATCTTCGCTTGGATGACACCACCGTCAACGCGACGACTGTCAAGAATAAGAACTATGCGGTGTTGAAGCCGACTGCGGAGAATGAATCGAAGATCAAGACGATCAAATTCGTCCAAGCCGATGCTTGCACCGAAGACGGCGAGTTCCTGTTCACCATCACCGGCACGAACACGTTGCAAACCTACTACGCTCGTACTTACGTCATCTACACGATGGATGGCGGCAAGACCTATGAAGTCGCGTACGGCGATGTCGTGTCGGTTGGTGTAACCGACCCGGCAGCTTAATTCAACAACGAATAGAAAGTGAGATGAGAGATTTGAATTGCAAAAAGAGTTACACGTCTCCCGAACTGGACATTCGTTGGTTTGAGAGCGAAGACGTCATTGCCCTTTCCGATGCGGAAGTTGTGACGCCTCCCGGTGACAGCTGGGCGGACGACAACGAGTGGTAAGTAACAAGTGAAAAACGCCCCCTCAAGGGAGGGGGCGTTTTTTGTTGCCGTCTCCTTGAGGAATCCGGATCGCCCGCCGCAATTTCGTGGCAACATTGTAGGAGCGCAGACCCCTGCGTGGCGGATGAGGTGTATCGTCGTAAGGCAACGAACGCCTTCGGCTACAGCCTTCTCCGTCTTGCCGATTTCGACAATTATTGTAGGGGAGTCGTTTCGCCTCCCGTTTTAAACGGAACGGTTCTCGGGCAAGACTTTGTACAGGCTCAAACGGGACGGGAAACCCGTCCCCTACGAGGTAACGGCAACGCGTAGGGGGATTTAGTTGAAAAGAACCTAAATTTGTCTACGACAAATGTGGGTTCTTTTTTTGGGGCAGGGTACGGGAGTCGAAGCCGCCTTAACGGCTTGGGAAGCCGCTGTAATACCGATATACCAACCCTGCAAGAGTGTTATTATCATATCATGTTTTTTTCGGAAAAGCAAGAGAAATTTGTCACGGTAACCGCAGGGGGGCGCGCAATCTCGCGGGACGGGAGACCCGTCCCGTACAATTTCGCGGCAGAACACACAAACCCTCACCCTTGACCCCCTTGTAAAAGGGGGGCGACGATGCGTCAGCATCGACGGGGGGATTCAAAGGGCAGTGAAAAAATTGCAATGCCGCGGGGTTCGCGCAATCTCGCGGGACGGGAGACCCGTCCCCTACAGGAATGGGGAAAAACAGCGCAAAAAAACACCCGTGCAAATTTGCACGGGTGTTTTTTGGTGGTGAGGATTAATAGTAATAGTAGGAATCCATAGAAGCCGCGTTCATCAAGCCGCTGACGCCGCCGATGACCATGTTGACAATTGTGCAGAGCAGGAAGACAGCAAGACCGACGATGCCGAGGATCATGCCGACCACGCCGAGGGTGTTCTTGTAGCCTGCCGCTTTGGACTTGTTCATGCCGATCACGCCAAGCACGATCGCCGCGACACCGCAGAGGATGCCGGGGAGCGAGCCGAGGCAACCGCAAACGCAGGTGCAACCGAGGCAAACCAACACCGCGACAATACCGCAGATCAACGCGATGATGCCGAACACTTTGCCAGGATCCGTCGCAGGAGTGGTGTCTTCGAAAGCGTCCGCTTCGTACGTGTACTCGGGAACGGTCGTCGCTTCGGGAGCCGCGTCATCCGCCGTCAAAGCGGCACCGCAACCGGCGCAGAATGCGAAATCTTCGGCATTTTCCATACCACAATTTTTGCAAACCATAGAAAAAAACCTCCTAAATAAAGATTAGAATCACTATACCACATTTAAACCGAATTTTCAACAAGTTTTTACATTTTCTTAAAAATTATGAGTAATAAAAATACGGGTCATACGACAGCGAAGGATCGATCAGCGAAAAATCGCCAAACGGCATAAAAAGGAACATTTCGAACACCAACCACATCAGTATCAGCAGGAACGACAGAGTGCTGAAAACCAATCCGAGGATCGCGAGGGTGTTTGCCTTGCGTCGGCGCGCGAACTTACAAATGCCGATGATGCCCATGACGATGCCGACGATCGACAGCGCGGCGACCATACCGTGGGCAACGGCATCAAAACAGCAACAGGTGAACAACAGCGCGCAAGAGACACATCCAAGCACAAGCGAGGTGATACCTGCAAGGTTACTCGGTCGAAGCGGGCTTTGCGAAGCGGGCATCAGAGGCGCGGCACAGTGCATGCAATAGCGCGCATGATCGGCGTTTTGTGTTCCGCAGTTCGGACAGTACATCCCAAAATGCCCCCTTCTTAAATATATGTAGTGATGATGTGCCATATGATTCGAGCCAGGCGCGGCCAAAAATACCAGTTGCGCACAATCAGGAACAGTGCCAGGCTTGAGAGATACACAATGAGCACGGGAATGTTGTACATCCATTTCAGCATGGTTTTGGTGAATTCCCAACGGCAAAACACCATCAGATGCACGATTGCATACGACAAAAGCAAATAGATAGCCGTGAAAAACAACAGCTGATTATATTGAAATGCGGCGATCCAGTCAAACCCGAAAAAAGCACTCGCAAAGTGCGTGCCGCCGCAGGTGAGGCATTCCGCCCCGAGGCGCGTCCAATCGCACACGTTGTTGGTGTGAGCGAGCAAGTAATCGCTCAACAGCTTTGAGCCGATCCAAAGCACAACAAACGCCGCGTCGGCGATGACAAGCGCGAGCGGTTTGTGTTGTTTGATCCAACGAATCATAAAAAAACTCCTTAAACAACATTCTTTTGACAGTATACACCTTTTTGTGCGGATTTTCAACCCATCTTCGAAGCGGTTTTTGTTGCAAAACGAAGAATTATGTGATAATATAATAGTAGTACATAATTTTTTATTACAGGAGGAATATGGTATGATTTGTAAACATTGCGGTATGGAAAACGACGATAACGCGGCGTTCTGCATCGGTTGCGGCACGGAATTGACGGCGGACTATGTGGCGGAAGCTGTCGCGGAGGATACGGTGGACTATGCGATCGCGTCGGAAGTCGGCGACAGCCTCGGCGGCATCAGCAGTGCGCTCGGCATCACGTCGTTGGTGCTTTCGGTAATCGGCATGATGAATCTCGGCTTGCCGCTGGCTATTACGGCGTTGGTGATCGGTTGTGTCGCCGGCAGCAAAACGAAACCGTTCGGCATTCCGAACTCGAAAGCAACGACCGGTAAGGTGACGTCGATCATCACATTGGCGCTGTATGCGTTGTACGTGTTGGTTATGATTTTGATCCTGCTGCTGTATTTCTTGTTCATTTTCGGTATGCTGGGCGCTGCAACCTCGGAATTTATGTATTATTGAGTTCTGATAAAAGGAGCGTAACGTATGTATTGTAGAAAATGCGGCGCACAAAACATGGATGATGCGGCGTTTTGCGTTGCTTGCGGAGAGAAAATTCAAGTGAGCGCGGCAAATCAAACGGTTGCTCCGCGACCGCCCGCACCGAAACCACCCGCACCGCAACCGCCCAAGCCGGCGGAAGATCAAGCGGTCATGTGGAGTTTTGTGTTGTCGATTTGTTCGCTTGTGCTGGCGTTTACCGGTTTCATGGGTTGGGCGTTTCCGCTCGCCATCGTGGCACTTGTGCTGACGTTGACCACCGAAAAAAAGGCGATGGAGTCGGGGTCGGATAAGACCAAGCTGAAGGCCGCCAAAATCATGTCGATCGTGGCACTGGTTTTGTATGCTCTCGAATGCTTGGCGACGATCGTGTTGCTGGTCGTATACCTTGTGATATGTTTGGTGCCGATGTTCTTGATTCCGATGATGTATGCATAAAATTCAACAGGGCTGTCGCAAATGCGACAGCCCTGTTTTTGTTTAAAAGGAGAAGAATCAATGAATGTTGTTTATCCCATCATGAGTTCGGAGATGATATCAAGAACTTTTTGATGACAACCGCCGCAACCGGTGGAGCAATGTGTGATTTTTTGCACATCCTCAAATGCCGAGATCACGTCGTCGAATTTTTTGTGGGTATCAAGTGCGTCGGCGATTTGCGCGAACGACACTTGCTTACAATGACAAACGGTGTAATTTTCTTGCATGGGTTTGTCCTCCTTTTGTTGCGGGGTGTAGGGGAATCATGATTAGCCGAAATAACGCTCGAGCATGCCTTTGAGGGCTTTGCCGTGGCGGGCTTCGTCACGAGCCATCTCGTGGACGGTGTCGTGGATCGCGTCAAGGCCGTTTTTCTTCGCGCAGAGAGCGAGGTCAGTCTTGCCTTGGGTCGCGCCGAATTCGCAATCGACACGCCAAGCGAGGTTTTTCTCCGTCGAAGCGGTCATGTTGCCCTCAAGCGTCGAGCCGAGAAGCTCCGCGAATTTCGCCGCGTGCTCTGCCTCTTCGTAAGCGGCTTTCTCCCAGTAGAGACCGATTTCGGGATAGCCTTCACGATGCGCGATGCGCGCCATGCACAGATACATGCCGACTTCGCTGCATTCGCCGTTGAAGTTCGCCATCAATTGCTCAAGGATATACGCTTTGTCCTCGGCGGAGATGTCGGGGTTGTTCGCCACAGTCTTCTCATAGATACCGAACTCGTGCTCGGCGGCGAGCTTGGCGTCTTCCGCCATCTCGTTGAACTTCGAAGCGGGGACACCGCAGGTCGGGCATTTCGCGGGGGCTTCATCACCCGTGTGAACATAACCGCAAACAGAGCAAACAAACTTTTTCATAAAACATTTCCTCCTAGAAATTAAAATCGAATTTTGAATATATCCTTAATCGGCGTGTCGCCGTTTCAGGTGAAGGGATCAGCGGGCGGCGCAGTCTTTGCATCGACCGGTGAAAAAGAGGTCTTGCCTCGCGACGGTGAAACCGTCGGGAACATACTCAGCGAGGCGATCGGCGGGGAAGGTGAAGTCGATCAATGTGCCGCATTGTTCACATCGGCAGTGTCCGTGATCGGCGGCATCGCCGTCGAAGTGTTGTTCAAACGGGTCGATCGTGACCACACGAATGAGTCCCGCTTGCATCAGCGCTTTGACCGAGTTGTAAATCGTCGTGCGCGAGAAGCTCGGATACTGCGGCAACAGCGCTTCGTAAATCGCGTCCGCGGACGGGTGTGTACGGTGTGTCAGCAGATATTCGTACACCGCCAGTCGTTGTGCCGTCGGGCGAACGCCGCGTTCTTGCAACAGCTTGGCATGATCCATGAGAGCCATTGTCGCACCTCCTTTTGTTGTATTTCGTACAACTTTGTATTGATTACAAACAAAATATATCACACCATCTGCCGTTTGTCAACAGGTTTTTCGAAAAAATTCGATTTTTTCGAATTTTTTTGCGTCCGCACGCACGAAAGGGTGGTAATTGCGGTATAAACATGGTATAATATAGAAAATTCACGCACAACACTCCGCGTGGGCGGGGAAAAGGAGCGAAGGATCATGAAAATCGGTTTTCTCGGCGCGGGCAACATGGCGTCCGCGATCATGCAAGGCATGGTGGCGAACGGCGTGCCTGCTTCTTCGATTTGCTGTTATGACATCGATCAACAAAAGACGTTTGCGTTGAAGGAAGAACTCGGCGTCAACGTTTGCCACACGGCGGAACAACTTTGTGAAGAAGCGCAAACGGTGGTGCTTGCCATCAAGCCGCAGGTGTTCCCGACGGCACTCGCACCGCTTCGCACGTTGTTCCAAATTCAAAAGCCGCTTGTGATCTCCATTGCGGCGGGCAAAACGCTCGATAGTGTTGCCGCGCTCATCGGTGATGTGCCGATGGTACGCGTGATGCCGAATATTGCCGCGCGCGTCGGCGAAGCGGTGACGGCATATTGCACCAACGCACTCGTGACGCAAAGCCACGTCGAGACGGTGTACACGATTTTCGAATCGGTCGGCACAGTGGTGCCGCTTTCCGAAGAGCAATTCGGCATCTTCTCGGTGCTGGCGGGTTGTTCCCCTGCTTATACCTTATTATATATGGACGCACTGGCAACCGCCGGTGTTCGCGGCGGCATTCCGAAGGACACAGCGCTTCAAATCGTGGCGCAGGCGGTTCTCGGAACGGCGAAATTGTTGCAAGAAACGGGCGATCATCCGCATGCGCTGATCGACAGTGTTTGCTCGCCGGCGGGTACAACGATCGAAGGTGTGTGCGCGCTGAAAGAAAACGGATTCGAAGATGCGGTGCTGCAAGCGGCAAATGCCAGCCTTGAAAAAGATAAAAAATTGCAAAATGCTTGACAGCCGCGACAAAACATGGGATAATAACGAGAGGTGTGAAAGACTATGATGCGCATCATCACGGGAAAAGCGAGAGGGTTTCGTCTCCAAACGCTTCCCGGAGAAGATACGACGCGCCCGACAACCGAGCGCGTAAAAGAATCGATCTTCAGCACCCTGCAATTTGAAATCGAAGGTCGTGCGGTGCTCGATCTGTTTGCCGGCTCGGGTCAAATGGGACTCGAAGCGCTCAGTCGCGGTGCCGCTTCGGCGGTATTCGTCGACAGCAGTCGCGAAGCCTGCGAGGTTGTTCGCACCAATGCGCGCGGCGCCAAGCTTGAAGACAGCATGCGCATTGTCAACAGTGCGGCGCAAGCTTTTTGCCGCCAAACGACGCAACGATTTGACACGGTGTTTTTGGATCCCCCGTACCGTGCGGGCTTGTTACCCGACTTGCTGTCGATGGTGTTGCCGTTGATGCGAGAGGGCGGAACGGTCGTTTGCGAAACCGATTCGCAAACCTGTCTGCCCGCTGAAGTGGACGGCGACGGGTTGTCGCTGGTGCTTGAAAAAGAGCGCCGCTACGGCAAGACGCAGGTCTGGATCTATCGATGCCTCGGAAAGGGAGCGATAGAATGAAAACGGTGGTCTGCCCCGGCAGTTTCGATCCCGTGACCAACGGTCACTTGGACATCATCGAACGCGCGGCGGCACTTTTTGACAACGTGATCGTGGTCGTCATGGTGAACGCTTCCAAGACGCCGCTGTTCACAACGGAGCAACGAGTGGACATGCTTCGCCGCTCCACAGCACATTTAACCAATGTCACGGTCGACAGCTACAACGGTTTGTTGGCTGTTTACGCCCGTGAAAAAGGCGCCACAGGCATCGTCAAGGGTCTGCGTGCGCTGTCGGATTTTGAGTACGAATTTCAAATGGCGCTGACCAATCGTCAATTGAACGAGCAACTCGAAACGGTGTTTCTCACGGCGACCGACGATAAAATGTATTTGTCGTCGAGTCTTGTCAAGCAGGTCGCGGCTTACGGAGAGGATGTTTCCAAGTTTGTTCCGACTTGCATTCTTTCCGATATTACGGATAAATTTCGAAAGGACGGATCAGTATGAACGTAGAAGAATTGTTGGGCCAAATCGATGATATGGTGGATAAAGCATGGGATGTGCCGCTGTCGGGTGGCAAATGCATGATCGAGGCGGATCGCCTGCGTGATATCGTGGACGATATCCGTGCGAGCCTTCCCTCCGAAATTCGCCAAGCGCAAACGGTCGTTGCCGATCGCGCGGAGATCGTGGCGGGCGCGAAGCGCGAAGCCGAAGCGATCGTGCGCAAGGCAGAAGAGCGCGCGCAAGCGATGATCGCACAAGAGGAGATCTTCCGTCAGGCGCAACAACGTGCCGAGGAAATGCTCACCCGCGCGCAACAAAAGTCGCGTGAGATGTGCAAGGGCGCGAACGATTTCGCCGAAGACGTGATGCGTCGTTCGGAGGAGACCTTGGTTGCAAGACTTTCCGAAATTCGTCAAGCTCGCCAAATGTTGCGCACCAACGCTCCCAAGAAGGCGACGCTCGAAGTGCCGACCGAGAACTGAATCTCATAAAAAAGATTGCACAAATCGACCTTGCCTCAACGTGTTAGGGGAGGCAAGGACGCTTGTGCATTTTTTTATTTTGGAGGAATGCTGAATGAGCGATTTTGTTACGGCGATCGTGGTCGCGGCGGGAAATTCCACGCGTATGGGACGACCGAAACTGTTGATCGAATTGTGCGGCGAGCCTGTGCTTGCGCATACGTTACGCGCGTTTGACCGCGCGGCGGTCGACGCGATCGTGGTCGTCACAAGAGAACAGGATATCGCGTTGTTTGAGCCGCTTGCGGCGGCGCTGTCCAAACCCTGCACCTTTGTGGTCGGTGGTGACACGCGTCAGCAATCGGTTGCAAACGGTATTGCCGCGGTGCCGACGGACACAACGATCGTTGCGATCGCCGACGGTGCCCGTCCGCTCATCACCCCTGCAGAGATCGCACGCGTGATTGAAACGGCGACCGAAACCGGTGCCGCGTCAGCGGCGGTGCGCGTGAAGGATACGATCAAGCAGGCGAACGCCGAAAACATCATCACGGCAACGCCCGACCGTGCAACGCTGTGGCAAGTGCAAACCCCGCAGGTGTTTTCGCTGCCGCTTTACAAACAAGCGATGGATGCGGTCGCGGCGGCAGGACTCGATTTGACGGACGATTGCCAACTGGTGGAATACATCGGTGCGAAGGTGACGCTTGTCGAAACGTCCTATGAAAACATTAAAATCACAACACCCGAAGACATCGCCGTGGCAACGGCGTTTTTGAAACAGAGAGGAGTGGGCGGCATGAGAATCGGACACGGCTACGATGTGCATCGCTTGGTGGAGGGACGCCCCTGCATCATCGGCGGTGTGACGATCCCGTTTGAACTGGGTCTTCTCGGACATTCGGATGCGGATGTGCTGACCCATGCGATCATGGACGCACTTCTCGGCGCGGCGGCGATGGGCGATATCGGCAAGCTGTTCCCCGATACGGACGACCGCTTCAAAGGCGCGGACAGCATCGCGCTTCTCCGCGAAGTGATCGCGCGCATCACCGAAAACGGCTACACAGTCGGCAACATCGATGCGACGGTGCTGGCACAAAAGCCAAAGCTTCGCCCTCATATTGATTCTATGCGCCAAATCGTCGCGGATGCCTGCGGTATCGCGATGGATCGCGTAAACATCAAAGCCACCACCGAAGAAGGGCTCGGCTTTACGGGGGCGCTCGAAGGCATCGCCGCTCACGCGGTTTGTGTGCTGGAGTGAATTTGCGATAAAAAAAGGACGATGGTCTGTTGACCATCGTCCTTTTTGATGTTATTGGCGGTTTTCGACGTCGAACGGGTTGCGGTTTTGTTCTTCCATGCGGCGACGACGCGCTTCGGCGCGACGACGACGGCGTTTGCGGCGCTCATAGCGCACCCACGCAACGTAGAGGAAGAAGAGACCGACCAGCAACACAAGAATACCGATGATGACGGACAATACGCACACAATCGGGTTTGAGAAGAAGGTTTTGAGTGCTTTGCCGATGGCTTTCCACGTGCTTTTTTCGACGGCGTTTGCGGCGATCAAATCCGACGTGCCGAGAACGGCACCGTTGACACTGACGGTTGCGGTGCCGAGCTTTTGGCCTTTCTCGATCGGGGCAGTGACCGACGCGGCATCCCATGCCACTTGTACTTGCACGTCATCGGAGCTGAGCGTTTTCGGAACAACACCTTCGATCGAGGTTTGCAACATGGCGGAAACGGTTTCACAGCCCTTACCGAGTTCTACCGCTTGCTCGCCGATGATCGCGTCGGTGTTGCGCACCGCACGATATTCGAGGGTGTTAAACGCCCATTCATACAGCGATTTTGAAAGCGTGAAGTGACTGCCTTCGGTTTCAACGGGGCATTTCATCACCACGCAAAAATATGTAGTGCCGTCTTTGGTGGCGGTGGAGGTGAGGCAAAGGCCCGCAGGATCGGTGTAACCCGTTTTGATGCCCGAAGCGTATTCGTAATAATAATCGGGCTCGTCGGGGTTTTGTAAAAACACCGTGGTTTCCACCACTTGCTCCCAGTGCACGTTCGTTTCGGGGATCTCATAGTACAGCGAGCTGACCATCTCTTTGAACATCGGGTTCGCCATCGCGTATTTCGACAGCGTGTACATGTCGCGCGCGGTGGTGTAATGCTCGGAATCGTGCAGACCGTGCGCATTGGTAAAATGCGTGTTTGTGAGTCCGAGCTCTTGCGCTTTTTGATTCATCTTGTCAACGAATGCGTCGATGCTGTCGTTGCCGAAGTGGTACGCCAGCACATTCGCGGCGTCGTTGGCGGATTGGATCATCATCACCGACACCAAATCGAGCGCGCTCATTTCTTCGCCGATCTCCAATCCGCAGATGGACGAATCGGTGCCGTAAAGCGGATCAAGCGCTTCGAAGGTGGCTGTGACAACGACCGACGCGGGGTCGGCACATTCGTCGAGCACCACCATCGCGGTCATGATTTTGGTCAACGACGCGGGATACATCTTCGCGTCGGCGTTCTTTTCATATACCACGGTATCGTGTGTCATATCCGCCACAAGGGCCGCTTGCGCATACACGTTCACGCCCTCCGCTTCATACGCCGAGGCGGTGAACGCACCGCTCAGGAGAAGTGTCGCGCTCAATAGCAGCGCGACGATACATTTGATATGTTTCATACGTGTATCTCCCGATCACAGCATCGCATCGAGGCAAATGCCGCCGTAGGGGCGAATGCTCAACACATGGCAATGACCTTTACCGAACACGGTTTCCATCGTTTTGATAAAGTCGTCGAGCTTGTCGGCGGGGACGAAGTTTTGGGTCGTGCCGCCGAAGCCGCCGCCGTGCACGCGCCACGCGCCGCAACCGTCGAGCATGTGTTGAGCCAGCGACAGCGCCACGGACATGCTTTGTTCTTTCACGTCGCAAACCGCGTACACGTTTTGCAGGTATTCGTAGGACGAGTGACCCGACTCAATGATGAGGCGTTTGAATTCTTCAAAGTCGCCCGCTTTGAGAGCGGCAACTTGCGCGGTCACGCGATCGTTTTCCTTGATGAAGTGCAGTGCACGAAGCACCGCGCGGTCGCCGTGCTTTTTGCGCAGGGTGGGCATCGCGGCGATCAGTTGCTCCATGTACGCGCCGCGCAGAACGGGGCGACCCAGATCCGCCGCCATCGCTTTCATTTCGGCGGGCACCGCGGCGTATTCGTGCGTCAGGTCGGCGTGGTCGCCGCCCACATCCACGATGCACAGCTTGTAGCCGCACGCCGCAAAGTCGAAGGGAACCGCTTCGATGATGGGGTTGTCGGTGTCGGCGAAGTCGATCGTCACAATGCCGCCGACCGAGCTTGCCATTTGATCCATCAAGCCGCTGGGTTTGCCGAAGAATTGGTTTTCTGCAAACTGTGCGATTTGCGCGATTTCAACGGCGGAAACCTGTGCGTCGGCGTACAGATGATTGAGGATGGTGCCGACAAGCACTTCAAACGCCGCCGAGGAGGAAAGACCCGAGCCTTTCAGCACATTGGAGGTCGTGTAAGCGTCGAAACCGCCGATGCCGTAGCCGCGCTGTGCGAAACGGGCGACCGTGCCGCGGATGAGCGACGCGGATTTGTTGATTTCGTTTTCGTGAACGTCCAGATCGGTGATGTCAATGACGTCCATCGGATAGCCTGCCGATTGCACTTGCACGGTGGTGTCGTCGCGCGGTGCCACCACGGCGATGACATCGAGGTTAACACTGCCCGCGAGGACGCGGCCGTGGTTGTGATCGGTGTGGTTGCCGCCGATTTCGGTGCGACCGGGCGCGGAGAACAGGCGAAGCGTCTCGCGGTCACCGAAGGTTGTGACAAAGCCGTCAATCGCGTCGCAGTAGCGCGCCTTCTGTGCGTCGAGTTGATCTTCGCCGTAAAGGGTCGCGAGCAAGCGGTCATACGAGCCGTTCATAACAGCGGATTTTAAAGCGGTTGCATTCATATCAAAAAGCCACCTTTCTGTGCGGGTTGCGCACGATATTCCATAATAACTTATATATTATACAATATACCGACGCATTATGGCAAGAGGGAAAAACACCTTTTGTAAAATTCAACAAAATTGGTGTTTGCTCTTGCAAAATCAAAATGACCATAGTATACTAATATTGTATAACTATACTTATGCGTATAGGGAGGAAAAGAACTATGAAGATGAACAAGCTTGTGGCATTGATCGCCGCGCTGTGCGTTTTGTGCGGTGCGGTGCCGGTGATGTCGCTGACGGCTTCGGCGGCGGACATCACGCTGACCGATTCGTATGAAGCACACAAGTATGTTGCGGGTGACACCATTACGGGTGTCAACAACAATCGCGGCAGTAACACCCTCATCAAATTTGAAAGTGGCTTCGATCTGCTCACTTCCGATGCGAAGTGGCTGTATAACTACGAATGGTGCAAAAAGCTGTACGATGCGTACGGCGCGGGCTATACCTGCACCAACGCGTACGGCTACGAAGTGGCGGTCAACCAATTCGGTATAGTCACCGAAGTGTCGTCGGCGGGTAACATGAAAATCCCCGAGGGCGGCTACGTGTTGTCGGGTTTTGACGATTATCATCAAAACCTCAAAAAGAACGTGAAGGTCGGTGACTACATCCGACTTTCCGGCGGCACTTATTACGTCTACAAAACTAACGCTGACTCCAAGTTTACCGATGCATCTGCTGCGTTTAAAATCGGCAAATCGCAGGCGCTTGAAATCGTGGAAGGCGGTAAAACGCCCACCAAAGCGACGCAGTGGACCACTACCGTGCTTTGCAAAGCGACAGGCACGGGCAACGACGGCGTGGCAAACCACCTCGGCTACGTGGTCAAATTAGGCGGCAAAGAAATCGAGATCCCCACGGGCTATTTCGGTATCGTGCTCAGCGGCTCTCCGCTTACGGACAGCGGCGAATCGTCTTACAATGCGGCGATGTTGTTCAAAGAGTTTGCCGCTCCCGGCGCCATTGTGAACATGGGCAACGATGACATCTATTTCCGCTACGACGTGGCGGCGGCAAAGCGCGCCGCGCTGTTGATGGCGGGTAAAACGGGTACGGATGTCAGCACGATCTATGACTATTCGGCGGCAACGATTTTGAACGATGCCAAGACGAAGTTTGAAATTGTCAATACGGCGCGCTTGCAAGAGCTGTATAACAATATTTCGGCAATCGCCGACAAGGTGCAATCGATGACCACGATCGACGAAATGGAACCGTATATGGCAACGCTTTATCAAAATTACGAAGAAATGCGCGTGCTTGAGCTTGAAAAGCGCGACGTGGAAATGCGTGCCTTGTGGTGGCGTCCGCTGGAAAACACGCGCAAACAACTGTCGGCAGAAGAGCTTGACGCACATATCGAAGCGAATGTGAAGAACTTTAAGCAGCTCGGCTACAACCAGCTCTTTGTCGAAGCGTTCTACAATTCCTGCGCGATTTTCCCCATTCCTTCCACGGCAGGCTACAACGGTCTTTGTTTCAGCCAAAACCCCTATTTGGTGCCGACGAATATGAAATGCGGCTCATCGGGTCTTTACGGTCTGAACAGCAAACTCACCGAGCCTTATGACATGTTGAAGCGCACGATTGAGATCTGTGAGGAGTACGATATCGAATGTCACGTTTGGTGGCAGGTGCTGTATATCGGTTATGAGCGTCATAACGTGTCGAACAGTGACGATTTCCATACATACGGTATCGGCTATACCATTGAAAACGACATCAAGAAGAACGGTAGCTCTTCGAAATATTACAACTGGTTGAACGTGGCACATGACGGCACCTACCGTTCCGGCTCGGTCGATAAGAAGCTCACGCGTTTCTGGCTCAACCCCGGCAACGACGGTGTGCGTCAACTCTTGTTGAACCTGTTGGATTACGTGTGCGCGAACTACGATCCCTACAGCTTCCAACTTGACTATTTCCGCCATCCCAACGACGGTATCCATGAGTTCGGTTATGACTCCGATACCGTGGCGGCGTTCAAAAAGAAGTATACAGCTTACAAGAACACCGACCTGACGTTGACGGCAAACTGGAAGAATGCAGATTGGGTGCAATTCCGCGCTGATTACATCACCAGCCTTATCGGTGAGATGCGTAACCTGCTCGACACGAAATATCCCGAAGCCTGCTTGACCACGTCGCCGCAACCCGATCCCGCATCGGCACTCAAAAGCGACCTGCAAGACGTAAGCGCATGGCTCGGAAACGGTTACATCGATAACATTTATCCAATGGCGTACGGTTATCATATCCCCGGTTATGTGACGCCGACGTTGGTGGAGCAAAACAGCGAACGCTTTGTGAGTACGGGTTTGTCTGTGGGATACGAAAACGAAGAACTCGAATTGGATTGGATTCGTCAGATTCGTCAAGCGGGCGCGGACGGTGTGGCACACTTCGGCGTGATCGAGCATTACGCGGACACCATCTGGAGCGAACCTGCTGTGACGCCGACGGGCAATGCGGCGAGAGCGGCGCGTGTCTATCTGACGAAGACGATGACTGCCAGAGCGGCAAAAATGCTGGAACTGAGCGCGATCGATCAAACGAACTACGATAAGCTTCTTACGGCGATCAACAATGCCGATCTGGCGATCCGTATCAACGGTGTTGAATCTACGCAGGCTCTGACCGCGATCAATGCGATCCAAACGCTTGCCAACAGCCTGGGCACCAATCCGAAAAACGCGTTGACGAACGACGTGAACTATATCTTGAAGATCCGCGACAATTCGCATGATGCGGGTCGTCAGGCGCGCGAAGAATCGAAAGATGCCTTTACGCTGACGGTTGACGGCGCTGCAAAGTATGTGTCGAGCACGGATACGATATACGTTACCGAAAACGACACGAAGCTGTCGGGCGAGCTCGCACAGGCGGTCACAGTGTACACCGAGAATACTGTCAGCCGCATAGAGCTCGACAATGTTACGCTTAACGCCGGCTCGGCAGTGGGCTTCGAAACGCAAGCCGCTGAGCTGTGGGTTGTGCTGACGGGTGTCAACACCTACACTGCCGATAAGTTGACCAACGGCACCGTCAAGTACATCGGCACCGGTGCACTGTACAATGGTGATGAGCTTGTGATGTGCAAAGGTGACGTGACGGGCAGCGGTGCTCTCGATTCCGATGATCTGCGCAACATGATGCAATACAGCGTGAAGAGCGCAGAATTCACCGACGAGCAAGTGCATGTCGGCGATGCGAACGGTGACGGTAAGATCAACACCATCGATATCCGCATCTTCCTCGACAAACTTGTCAATTAACAATAAGACACAACAAAAAACACCTGCCTTTTGGCAGGTGTTTTTTTGCACTTTGCGCGCAATATTTAGGAGGACGCACGTGATCGCGTGTGTTGCAACAAGACTGCGCCAACCTCTTGCCGCTCTCTGTAAGGGGGGGCGAAATCCGCGCCGCATCGGGCGCATCTGAAATCGGCATAGACTGTCGCGCAAATCCCGACCGTTGCCTTGTGGCAACGCGGGTCGTCAGGTGCCAACCTTACGGGGTCGCATCAAAATGGTAGCAACCTCTTGACCTCCTTGAAACGGAGGCAAGAAACGCGCCGAGAGTTTGAGGGGATCAAGATGTCGCCTTGACGGACTGCACCAAACATAAAAACCCTCCCGCGACTGCGGGAGGGTTTTCAATTTAATCTTCGTCGACGTACACAAACGCACTTTCGCGTACGGCACGGTCTGCGGCGACCGCGACTTTGAACGCGCTGTACGCTTGTTCAATGTCAGGGGCGTGGGTCGGGCGTTTCTCAATCAAATCGATGAGCGAGCAAAGCTGAGCGTACATCGGTTTGTATTTGCATTGCACGTTGATGATCTCGGTTTGACCCGTCTCGAGGCGGAACAACTCGATGCAGTCGCCCATCTCGGTGTCGGTGGAGCGTTGCTGGTTCATCGTCAAGCGAATGCGACCTTTGGTGCCGATGAATTCCTTGACGTTTGCCGAGGAGAAGGTTTGACCCCAACCGGCTTCGTAATACGCCATGGCGCCGTTTTGCAAACGCATCACGATCATGCCGTAGTTAACCATACCGGGTTCGAGATCGTCGTCAACGGTAACACCGTGGCCCATGACTTCCACGACCTTCGAGCCTGTGAACCATTGCACGATATCCATGTAGTGGACACCGCAGTCCAAAATAGGCGAGCAGTCGTGCAAGAGGCGCTTGTAGCGCGGCCAGTTGAGCGCGTGGTGGTTTTGGCTCATGCGCGCGACGCGCAGCTCGCCGATCTCACCGTTCCAAATCAACTCGCGCATCTTGTTGTACGTCTCGTTGTGACGCAAGATGTACGCGATGAGAACATGAAGACTGTCCGCTTCCGCCGCTTTGACCGTGCGATAAAACTCCTTGCCTTCCTCTTTGCTGGTGGCGATGGGCTTTTCGCAAAGCACGTGCTTCTTCGCCGCCACGCAATCCTTGAGGATGGGCAAGTGAGTGTTGACGTAGGTCGCGATGATGACGATGTCCACGTCGGGCAACGTCAAAAACTCGTGATAATCGGTGCCGTAATGCTCTGCACCGTATTTGCGAGCGAATAGTTTTGCCGCGGCTTCGTCGGTGTCGACCACCGCCACAACGCGAATATTATCACGCCAATACATATCGTCGAGATGGTCGCCGCCGATGTGGCCGCAACCGATCAGCATGATACCGTATACCTTATCCATGCGTGATTCCCCTCTCATTTCACAGCTTCGTATGCCTCGCGCACGGTGCGCACTCCCGTGAGAGTGACGCCGTCGGGCGCGTGTAATCCGTTCATATTTTGTGCAGGCAACACAATGTGGGTGAACCCGAGTCTTGCCGCTTCGTTGACGCGCATCTGCGCGTTGCTTACCGCGCGGATCTCGCCCGACAGCCCGATCTCACCGAACGCCATGACCTGCATCGGTACGGGCGCGTCTTTGAGTCCCGACACGAGCGCGAGCGCAACCGCGAGGTCGGCGGCGGGTTCGTCGAGTTTGAGTCCGCCGATGACGTTGATGTACACGTCGAGCGTCGAGAAAAAGTATCCCGCGCGTTTTTCGAGCACCGCCAAAATCAAGTTGAGGCGGTTATAGTCAAACCCCGTTGCCATGCGGCGGGCGTTGCCGAAACCGCTCGGGGTCACGAGTCCTTGCACTTCCGCCAGAAGCGGGCGCGTGCCTTCCACGGTGCAGGCGATGCAACTGCCGCTGACGTTTTCGAGGCGACCCGCCAACAGCATTTGCGACGGATTTTCCACCTCGCACAAGCCTTTGTCGCGCATTTCAAACACGCCGATCTCGTTTGTCGAGCCGTAGCGGTTTTTCGCGCAGCGGAGCAGGCGATAGGTCGTGTTGCGATCGCCCTCAAAGCTGAGGACGCAGTCAACAATGTGTTCCATCACCTTCGGACCTGCGATCGCGCCGTCCTTGTTGACGTGACCGACAATGAACACAGGCAAATCGACCGCTTTGCACGCGCGCATGATTGCCGCGGTGCATTCGCGCACCTGCGTCACGCTTCCCGCGCCGGAGGCCACCTCCGCGAGTGTCATCGTTTGAATCGAGTCGACGATGAGCAAATCGGGGCGTGTGCTGTCGACCGCCGCTAAGATGGTGTCAAGATCGTTCTCGCACAGCACATAAAGCGAATCGGTGTCCACGCCGAGGCGCGACGCGCGAAGGCGAATTTGCCGTGCGGATTCCTCGCCCGAGACATACAAAATCGAGCGGGTTTTGCCGAGGTTGGCGCACACCTGAAGAAGCAGGGTGCTTTTGCCGATGCCGGGATCGCTGCCGATGAGCATCAGTCCGCCGGGGACAATACCGCCGCCGAGGACGCGGTCGAGTTCCGCGATGCCTGTTCGGAGGCGGGGGTCATCTTTTTCGTCGATGTCCGACAGCTTTTTCGGGGCGACGCTCACGGCGGTGCGAGTCGGCGCGGATACCGTCGCTTTGGAGCGAAGTTCCTCGTTCATGCAGTTCCAAGCACCGCAGGAGGGGCATTGTCCGCTCCAGCGCGCGGATTCGTGACCGCATTCGGCGCATACATACACGGTTTTGGCCTTCGCCGCCATGGTGTTCACCTCGTTTCAAGTCAGTATATCACAGATGTGTTGATTTTCAAGAGTTTTTAAAGATTTTTTGCGTCCAAATCCGATAAAAAAGCTTCAAGCGTGTCGCTGACACGTACGCAATGCTGCGAAAAGCGTTCTTTGAGTGCGGGCGCGCCGTTTTCCATGACAAACGGGTGTCCGACTTTTTCAAGAAGCGGTAAATCGTTGAAGTTGTCACCGAACGACATGACGTCGGCATTTGAGATTCCCAAACGGGCGGTGATATCGTCAAGACCCGTGCCTTTGTCGGCAAGGGTGAAGTCGAGCCATTCTTTTCCTGCGATCGCCGCGCTGAATTCGTCTTCCCACATGGCGAATTCGTGCTTGATCGCGGCGGCACCGTCCCAGCGGCTTGCCGTGACCTTGACGATGGGTTCGTCGATCTCGTCGAGCGATTGAAGGATCTTGGTGCGATAGCCGAGCGTTTCGCGGATGTGACGAACGTAGTCGCAGTCCTCGCCTTTTTTTGGGAGGAGGAAACACGTTTTCGGGCCCGAAACCAAAATTTCACATTCGGGGTGCGCGAGGATTTGCTCCATCAGCAGGCGTGCGCGAGCGGGATCAAACGCCGTTTGCGACAGCGGTGTGTCGCCTTCGTACACCACCGCGCCGTTTTCGCAGATGAAGAAAATATCTTTGGCGACAGGTTCAAACATCTTGCGCAGGCGGTAATGCTGGCGACCGCTTGCCGCGGCGAATGCCACGCCGTGCGCGAGCAAACGGCGGATCAAATCAAAATACGCGGGATCCAGTTCCCATTCACCTTCCATGAGAAGTGTGCCGTCGATATCGCAGGTGACCAGTCGGATCATGCGTACAAACTCTCCTTTGTTAAACAGGTTTCAATAGATTGACATTCATAATTTATTATACCTTGTATAAGCGGCGGATGCAAGAGGATTTTTGCGGATTGCGGCGAAAATTGCGCGATTGATCGCAAAGCAAGGTGTAAAAACCAATCAAATGTTCGGTTTTTTATAAAATAAATAGACATTACCAATATTTTAAAAAGAACAAACGTTCAGAAAATGCTTGAAAAACCGTTTTCGACGTGGTATGCTTGTTATCAAGAAAGGGGGTGAGCGGGTGGAGAGGATGTATGCGGCGATCGATCTCAAATCGTTTTATGCGTCGGTGGAATGTGTGGAGCGCGGTCTTGACCCGCTCACGACGAATTTGCTCGTTGCGGACGACAGCCGCACCGACAAAACGATCTGCCTTGCCGTGTCGCCGAGCTTGAAAGCATACGGCATCGGCGGCAGAGCGCGCTTGTTCGAAGCCAAACAGCGTTTGCGGGAGGTCAATGCCGCTCGCGCGCAACGCGCGCGGTTGACGGGTGAGTCAACAGACAGCACGGCGCTTGCGTGCGATCCGTCGCTGGCGGTCGGATATATCACCGCGCCGCCGCGCATGGCGCATTATATCGCGTACAGCGCGCGGATTTATGAGGTGTATCTCAAATATGTGGCGCCCGAAGATATGCATGTGTATTCGATCGACGAAGTGTTTATGGATGTGACCGCGTATTTGGCGGCGAGTGGATTGACGGCGGCGGAATTCGTGCGCCGCATCGTGCGGGATGTGTTTGAGACAACGGGCATCACCGCCACGGCAGGCATCGGCACGAATTTGTATTTGGCGAAAATTGCGATGGATATCTTGGCGAAGAAAAGCCCTGCGGATGCTTACGGCGTGCGTATGGCACAGCTTGACGAGCGTTCCTATCGCGAGCAACTGTGGTCGCACCGACCGTTGACGGATTTTTGGCGCGTCGGGCGCGGTTACGCCAAAAAGCTGGAGGCACATCGCTTGTTCACAATGGGGGATATCGCCCGATGTTCGCTTCAAAACGAGTGGCTGCTGTACAAATTGTTTGGGGTCAACGCCGAATTGCTGATCGATCACGCGTGGGGATGGGAGTCTTGCACGATCGCCGATATTAAAGCGTATGAGCCGTCGGTGCGTTGCACAAGTGTCGGGCAGGTGTTGATGTGTCCGTATACGGTCGAGAAAACCAAGCTGATCGTCAAGGAAATGACCGAACAGTTGGCACTGGATCTGGTTGCCAAACGGCTCACAACGGATCAAATCGTGCTGACGGTCGGTTATGATATCGAAAATCTCACCGATCCCACGCGGCGGATGTATTATCGCGGCGAGATCGTAACGGATGCCTACGGCAGGAAGATCCCCAAGCACGCCAACGGCACGGCCAATCTCACCTCGCACACCGCTTCTGCTTCAAAACTCACGGCGGCGGTGACGGCGCTGTTCGATCGGATCGTGCAACAGGGGATGCTGTGCAAGCGCGTGCAACTGACGGCGAATCATTTGCTGGATGAGGCGAGTGCCTCGGCGGTGGGAGAACAACTGTCGCTTTTTGAAAGTGTGTTGTCGGACGACCGCGAGCGGCGACTTCAGGAAACGATTTTGCGCGTGCGCGGAAAATACGGCAAAAACGCGGTGTTCAAAGGCATGGATCTGGAGGAGGGCGCGACCGCGCGCGAACGCAATCAACAAATCGGCGGACACAAGGCATAAGGAGGATTGTATGGAACCGAAATACCGCGACATCGCGTCGCTTCCGCACCCGACATCAAAGACGCGTGAACCGATGTCGCGACAGCGGCGCGCCGCGCAATTCGCGCCGTTTGCGGCGGTGGTGGGACACGAAGCGGCGGTGGCGGAAACGGCACGTTTGACCGAGCGTCGGCGCGAGCTTGAGGAGGATGCACTTGCGGAACTCGATCGCCGTTGGCGAGAGGTGTGTGCGTCGGCAGAGCGGCAACCGCTTGTCGAAATCACCTATTTCGTGCCGGACGCGCGCAAAGACGGCGGCGCCTATCGCACCGTCAAGGGTCGCCTCACGGCATATCACCGCGACGAAAATACCGTGTGCGTGAACGACACGCTCATTCCGCTTGCGGATGTGACAGACATCAGAAAAGCCTGTGATGCGTGAAGCATCACAGGCTTTGTTGATAGGTTGTGATCATATCTTGTAAAATGTCGATGCGGTGTTGGTATTGCAAGCCTTGCACGACAAGTGCGGCGGCGAGCGCCAGCGTCGTGATTGCCAGCACGATGCACAAAAACATCATCGGTTGGATACCGCGAAAATATTGTTTGCCGCATCCGATGCAACGGCGTGTGTCTTTGTCGATCGGTTTGCCGCAGTCGCGACAAAACGTCACGCCTGTGTGACGAAACGGCGGGATGCTGTGTGTTTGCGGAGCGGAATCGCCCGTGGTTGCGACGCCGCAATGGCGGCAAAAGCGACTGCCTTTGGGGAGTTTGCGATGACATTGCGGACAGCGCATAGGGGATCACCTCGAGGTCGTTGTTGTCATCAGTATACCACGGACAGCAAGAGCATACAAGGGTTGAAAAGATCGAGTTGCATAAAACAATATGAGATCTGCGGTGTTAGGTTGCTTGATGCAAATCCTCTGCAATATAAAAAATTGAAAAAATCACAAAAACCCTATTGACGGTCACGCGACCGTGTGATATAATCAAAACAAAGAAAGGAGGGAGACGCGATGACGACGGTTTTACCGGGAACGACCATTGAGGTGTCGGCGCTGACGCAAGATGTTTCGCGACAACTGTTCAACGGCATTTTTGCCGCGGGCGGCATTACGCTGGCACAAGTGTCGGTCATGACAGGACTCGAACCGCACAGTATCCAAAACTGGGTGAAACGCGGCTTCGTGTCTTCTCCGATCAAACGGCAATATTCCAAAGAACAGTTCGCACGCATCGTCACGATCAATATGCTTCGTGACTCCTTGCCGCTCGATCGCATCTGCGGCATGTTGTCGTATCTCAACGGTGTGCTTGATGACGACAGCGACGACTTGATCAGCGACAGCGAGCTGTATCACCGCTATGTCGACATGGTCGCGTGCCAAGACGGCATCACGCTTGACCGCGCCGCCGTTGCCGCCGCGGCAGAAAAAGCCGCCGGGGGGTATGAAGAACCGATTCCCGGCGCGAAACAGCGCTTGGTTACGATTTTACAGGTGATGGCGTACGCGCATTATGCGTCGTGGTCGCGCCAAGTGTCGGGAGATATTTTGTCTGATCTGCAATAAACATATAGAATGAGTGAGATACTATCGAGAGGAGAGTTGTTCATGGAACTGTGGTGGAATTCGTTGAGCACCGCGTCGCATGTGTTTTTGTTGGTCGCGATTCCCGCGACGATCGTGCTGATTGTGCAAACCGTGCTGATGCTCATCGGCTTCGGGGATGCGGACGCGGATATGCCCGATGATCTGTTGCCCGACGACGGCATCCCTGACGTGGACCTCGACGACGGCATCGACCTTGATGCCGCCGATTCGTTGCACATTTTTACCATCCGCGGTATCATCGCGTTTTTGGTGACCTTTGGTTGGGTCGGACTTGCGATGGACAGCGCGGGTGTGATGCTGGGGATCACCCTGCCGACGGCGATCGTCTGCGGTGCGGCGATGATGGTGTTGCTTGCGTTTTTGCTTCGTGCGGTACTCAAACTGCGCGGTGCGGGCAATCTTGATAACCGCAACGCACTCGGAACGGCGGGAACGGTGTATTTGACCGTGCCCGAAAAGCGGCGCGGTGTCGGCAAGGTCAGCGTGTTGTTGCAAGGCAGTTTGGTCGAGCGCGATGCGGTGACCGATGAAGAAGGAGCGATCCCGACGGGTACGGAAATCGTGGTCGTCGGTGTCAGCGGTCAAACCACCTTGGTGGTGCGACGTAAATAAGAAAAAGGTATTTAGGGAGGAATGTCAGAATGTTGCCAGCAGTATTGATTATGGCCTTGGTGTTGATCTTGGTCTCGTTTATCGTGTGGGTGTGCTCGCGTTATAAGAAATGCCCGTCCGATAAGATCATGGTCGTCTACGGCTCGATCGGTAAGAACAAAGACGGCACAAACCGCAGTGCGAAATGTATCCACGGCGGTGCGGAATTCGTGGTGCCGGTGTTTCAATCGTACGCCTTTTTGGATTTGACGCCGATCTCGATCCAAGTGGATTTGAAAAACGCGTTGTCGCGCCAAAACATCCGCATCGATGTTCCTTCGCGCTTCACCGTCGGCATCTCCACCGAACCCGGCGTGATGCAAAACGCGGCGGAGCGTTTGCTCGGCTTGCAACTGTCGGAGATCCAAGAACTGTCTAAAGACATCATCTTCGGTCAACTTCGTTTGATCATCGCCACGATGGACATCGAAGAGATCAACACCGACCGCGACAAGTTTTTGGCGGCGGTCAGCAGCAACGTGGAAACCGAACTCAAAAAGATCGGTCTGCGTTTGATCAACGTGAACGTCACCGACATCAGCGATGAATCGGGCTATATCGCGGCGCTCGGTAAAGAAGCCGCCGCGAAAGCGATCAACGACGCGAAGAAGAGCGTCGCCGAGCGTGAGAGAGACGGTTCGATCGGTGAAGCAAACGCTCACATGGATCAACGTATTCAAGTGGCAAACGCCACGTCGGTCGCCATCGAAGGCGAAAACGAAGCGAAGATGAAGATCGCGATGTCGGATGCGGCGTTGAAAGAGCGCGAAGCAGAAGCGTTGCGCATTTCGACCGCGGCGGAAAAGATCCAAGCGGCAAAGGCGCTCGAGGAATCCTATGCCGCCGAGCAAGCCGCCGAATTGGCGCGTCGTTCGCGTGAGCAAGCGACGTTGGAAGCGGACGTGATCGTGCAAACCGAGGCTAAGAAACGTCAACTCGAGATCGAAGCCGAAGCGGAAGCGGAACAAATTCGCCGTCGCGCACAAGGTGAAGCGGACGCGATCTATGCGAAGATGGAAGCGGAAGCACGCGGTATGGAAGAGATTTTGAAGAAGCAAGCGGCGGGCTTTGCGGAAATCGTGAAGTCGGCGGGCGGCGATCCCGATGCGGCACTCAAGCTGTTGATCGCCGACAAGCTCGAGGATCTCATGCGCGTGCAAGTGGATGCGATCAAGAACATCAAGATCGACAAGGTCACCGTGTGGGATAACGGTCAAAACGGCGACGGCAAAAACGCCACGGCGGGTTTCCTGTCGGGCATGATGCAGTCGGTGCCGCCGCTGGCGGACGTGTTCGCGCTGTCGGGCATGCAACTGCCCGAGATCCTCGGCAAAAAAGCCGAAGACGACGCGCCGATCGCGGTAGAGGAGATCCCCGAAGCGGAATAAAATCAAACGGTTCATAAGGCGGTGATGGTATGTCTCACAGATCGATTGTATGCGAGCATTGCGGTGCCGTGTGCAACGAAGATGACGGTTACTGCAAAAACTGTTGGAAAAAGCTGACACCCGCCTCCGGAGAGGCGTACATATTGGAAGGTGCCGGTCATTCCCAATGGGCGGATTTTATCGACAAGAACAAAGAGCGGTATATGCGTGTGTTCCAAAAGAATGAAGGCAAAACCGTGTTTGTCGGTTGGAACTGGGCAGGATTTGTGTTCGGGCTCAACTGGATGTTCTACCGAAAGATGTACAAGACGGCACTGATTTGTTATCTAATCCTGTATGTCTTGAGCTTGCTGGTCGTGCCGATCGTGGCACTTCCGTACATCCCCGCCTTGCGTGAAACACAACAGCAAATCGAGATATGCGAGGAGTATATCGATAAGGGACTCGACAACAAGCTTGTGGAGAATGCCGACGGTGAGCTTTGCGAGCCGAGAGTCGCGAAAAACCATTACGAGCAAGATCTGCTGTCGATGGAAATCACGATCATGCTGTGGTCGATGCTGATCATAGCGGTCATGCAACCGATCTTGATCGCGCTATTCGGTGACGCGCTGTATAAAGCGCATGTCAAAAAGAATATGCTCACTCAAACGGGCGGCGTGTCGTTGGCTTCGTATTTCGGCGGTGTGCTGGTGTTCGATTGGATTCAAGAAATCGTTTCGTTCGCCGTGCTGATGCTGTTGATGGTGATATTGTAAAACATACAGACAAACAGGGGCGACACATCGTGTGTCGCCCCTGTTTTGTTGGTTTTGGTGTTGCGGTGTGCAGGTGCGCCGATCCCTGCGACGCTGTTGTGTGATTGTAGGGGACGGGTTCCCCGTCCCGCAAAGCGGACACGTCTTCACTCTTACTTATTACTTGCCTTTGAATCCCCCCGTCGATGCTGACGCATCGCCGACCCCCTTTGACAAGGGGGTCAAGGATGATGTTCATCGAATACCCATTCGACTACGCACGCAAAGCGCGCTCCGCTCAGGGTGACGCAGACGGAATGCGGCGCGCAGATGCGCCGACCCCTACGAGGTTGCAGGAAGATTGCGGAGACTTCATATCAATCCGATCAAGACATACACAAGGCCGTAGATCACGCTTGCTAACGTGCCGTAGACGATGACGGGGCCTGCGATGACAAACATCTGCGCGGCAAGGCCGAGGACAAACCCTTCGGTTTTGAATTCAATGGCGGGGGCGGCAATGGCGTTGGCGAATCCCGTGATGGGCACGAGCGTTCCCGCGCCTGCGTGCTTGGCGAGTTTGCTGTACAATCCGAGTCCTGTCAGCAGGATGCTGAGCGCAATGAGTACGACGGTGCAAAACAAACTCGCGATGCGCTCGGTCATGCCAAATGCCTCTCCTGCGAACAGGAGGAGTTGTCCGATCACGCAAACGGTGCCGCCGACGGAAAAGGCTTTGACGCAATCGACAAGAACGGGGGAAGCAGGCGCGACTTTGGTCGCCAGTTTTTGATATTGTTGCGCGGTGATATCCATATACAGGGATCGACTCCTTTTGTTGTTTTCGTTAGTATGCACCGCACGGCGAAAAATATAAGTCCTTGTTCGCAATTTGCGAACAAGGACTTTCGATTTTCTTATCCTTCGTCGGGTTCCCAATCGAGGATTTGGGCGGCGAGCGTTTCGCGCTCCTCGTCGGAGAGCGAGGGCGTGCGGCGGAACAACGCCAAATATTCCACGTTGCCGTTTTGACCGTGGATGGGGGACACGTTCAAATCCGCTAAATAGAGATGATGCGCGGCGGCGGCGTCCGCGATCGACAGCACCAGCGGCGGCAGGATCGCGCGGTCTTTGACAATGCCGTTTTTGCCGAGTGCTTTTTGCGGCGCTTCGAATTGCGGTTTGATGAGCGTCATGCACACGCCGTCATCCTTCAAAATATCATCCATCGCGGCGAACAGCTTGGTCAGCGAAATGAACGACACGTCCGCCGTGACCATATCGCACTGTGCGCCGAGCATGTCGCGCGTCAAGCGGCGAGCGTTGGTGCGTTCCATCACCGTCACGCGCGGGTCGTTGCGCAGGTTCCATTCCAAAATGCCGTATGCCACGTCGACCGACCACACGTGCGCCGCGCCGTGTTGCAACAGGCAATCGGTGAAGCCGCCGTTGGAGGCGCCGATGTCGCAGACATGGAGATCGGTGACGTCAAGCGAGAAACAGTCAAGTGCCTTTTCGAGTTTATATCCCGAGCGGGAGGCGTATTTTTTGGATTTTTCGCGCAGAGTCAGCACGGTGTCGTCTTTGACGGTGGTGCCGGGCTTGTCCGCGGGAACAAATCCCATCCAGACGCGTCCTTCCATGATCAGCGCGGTTGCTTCTTGTTCACAGACGCCGAATTGCTTGGCGGCGAGTTGATCCAAACGAATGGCCATGCGAAACATCCTCCTTCAACGGTGATGCAAGTGTTTTGTTTATTATAACTTTTGTGTCGAGACTTGTCAACAAGCTTAAACGGACTTGAAAAATCGCTCAAGACCTTATATAATAGAAAGAAAACGAAACAGGAGCGTTTGAAAGCGTATGGCAAGTGAAAAATTCCGAAAAGAACGATCCGAACCGGCGGCAGTGCCGATCTATGCGTGGGTGCTGCTCGGTTTGAGTGCGGCACTCATCGTGTTTGCGATGGTGATGCACATCGTGCAATCGGTCGTGCAACCTGTGATCGTGGTGGCGGCCGTCGTTGCGGTCGTGGGTACGGCGATCGTGCTGTTCAACTGGAACAAATCCGCGGCGTTTCGCCACGCGGTGCGCGGCGTGACGGTTGCGTTGCCGCTTGTGTTTGTCGGCATTGCCGTGACGCTGTGGACGGTTGCGCTTTCGCTGAACAGCCAAGCGGACATTGGTTTTAACGGCTTGTCGAGCTTCGCGATGTCGATGTCGCATTGGCAGTTGCTCAACGCGCTGCTGTTGCCCGTATGGATCGCGGCGGCGTCGTTCGGCGGTTTGTTTGACCGCGTGTTGTTGCACACGATGGCTGTTTTGAACGCGGGACTTGTGACGTTTTTTGTGTATGTGTCTGCGCCGCAGGTGTTGGTGCCCGTGCTTGCCACGGAAAGCAACCTGTGGCAATTCGTGTACGTCGCGGCATCGTTTGTGTTTGCGGCGCTGACGTTTGTTCCCGCGCTCTATAACAATCCGCAACGCCGTTTAGCAAAATAAAAGACTGTCGCGTTTGCGACAGTCTTTCGGTTACACTTCGTCGAGAAGATCTTCCGCGTTTTGCAACAGATGAAACAAACTGCTGGCATACAGCGGGTATTCGCGCGAGAGGTTGTCCGTGAGGATGAGAGGTGCCTTGTCGGACGGGAGCGGTTCTTGTCCGCCGACGGAGCGACCGCCGCAAAGTGCTGTCATGCGCGCGGAGTTTTTGACAAGTTGCGCGATCACGGCAGGGCGGAACATATCTTCCTGTACGGCGAACAGCGATTTTTGGTTTTTGGAGTTGGCGGCGTGGATGTGGCGAAACACCGAATACACCGACAACGTCAAAATGGCGGAGGCTTCGGCGCAAACACCGCGGTTTTCGCATTTTTGCAGAATATCGAACAAAATGTGCAAGGAGTTGATGATCAACTTTTTGGACAACACGGGCAACGCGTCGCCGCCCGAAGCGGCAACGAGCGTACCTTCGCCGTCGGCGGGGATCTCATCAAGCGAGATGGTGGTGCCGGATTTGTCGGCGGTGCGCCCGAGCAAATAGTCGCACGAAACGTCGTAATAATCCGCCACGCGTACCACGAACTCCAGTTTGCATTCGCGGATGCCTTTCTCGTAGTGTGAGAGAAGTGCTTGCGAAATGCCGAGTTCGGCGGCGGCTTGTTTTTGACTTAAACCGCGCTCCTTGCGCAACAGCGTGATAATACGCGGGAAGGTTGTATTCATAAAACGGTCGCTCCTTGTCGAAATATACAGCCTGTACATTGTAATATAAAAATTCGGATTTGTAAAGAATTATTTTTAAGGGATGGGGGAATTTTTTTGAAAACGTATAAAATCCACTTGATTCGTCACGGCATGACCGAAGCGAACGAGAAGCATTTGTACATCGGCGGCAGAACCGATTTGCCGCTGTCGCCCGAGGGTCTTGCCGATTTGATCGCGAAGAAAAAGGTGTTTGAATACCCGACGGGTGCGCGGTATTTCACAGGCCCGCTCAAGCGTTGCCGCCAAACGATCGAGGTGTTGTACCCGAACTGCAACGCGGAAGTCGTCGACGGTTTAACGGAATGCGATTTCGGCGAATGGGACGGCAAAAGTCTCGACGCACTCAAGCAAACGCCCGCGTTTTCGAAATGGTTGTCGGGCGAAAACCCCGCGATCCCCGGCGGCGAACCGCCCGAGGCGTTTCAAGCCCGCGTGGCGAAAGCGTTCGAAGCGGTGGTGCGTGAATTGATGTCCAAGGGTCAAACCGAAGCGGTCATCTGCACCCACGGCGGTGTCATCATGCTCATCATGGCGATGTACGGCTTGCCGCGCGCGCCGATGAACGAATGGGCGGCGGACACCGCGTGCGGTTTCACGCTTCGCATCACCCCCGAACTGTGGATGCGCGAGCCTGTTGCGGAAGCACTGTGCGCCATCCCGTGGGAGAAAAAGGACAAGTAAGAGTGAAAAGTGAAGAAGTAAGAGATATAAAAAAGGGATTCGCCGCGGCGAACACCTTTTTTTATTTCTTCTTCACAAGAGCGGGGTCGGGTAGAATCTCGGCGGGCGGCGTCTCCAAGAGAGACGGGTCGCGCAAATATTTTTGCATGCAACGGAAGGCAAGTGCAAAATAACTGCCCGAGCAGATGCGTTCGTCCATCGTGACACCCAGTGGAATGCAACGCTCGAAGACGATTTCGTCACCTTTGCGTTTGGCAACTTCGCGTTGGTTGCCCATGGTGATGAACAGGCTGGTCGTGCCGAAATCGTAGCAATGGTGGTAAATGTGATTGGTGCGAATGGACGCCAGATTGGAGATGCACAGGCTGTTATGGAACGGCGACGCATTGATGATGGCTTTGGGGAGGAGTCCGTGTTTGTCCATCCATTTCAGCACCCCCACACCCACCGGCAACAAACCGGGGATGCTCAGCAGAATTTTGATCAGCTTTTCGGTGCTGTTTTTCTCGGGGGTTTGGCGGTTTTCTTCGACGAATTTGTCGATGATGTCCTGCACTTCAAAAATGGTGTTGGAGGCGTCGAAATACATTTTCGTCATTGTGCCTTCGTGGTCTTTGCCGCTTTTGAGCACCACCATCGCGACGGCGAGCTCGTTGCGGGCGTAAATCTTGGAGTTGACAATAAAGCGGTTCAACTCGGGATATTGCGCCACGGCGCGGAGATAGGCGGTGATGAAGATCGCCATATGGCTGACAGGGCGGCCGTTTTTACGGCACGCGTGAATGTATTGTTGCAAGGGTTCCACAGGGATATCCAGTGTGATCATGTTCATGGAATCGCTGCGCTTGCTCATGATGTACGCGGCGACGGTGTACATGGGGTCGGTGTTGCGAAGGCGCTTTCCATCGGCTCTCATGGTAATTCCTCCTATTTCTTCGTGTATTCAATATTGTAACATAGATTTTTAAAAAACACAAGCAATAACAAGTGACCGTTGACAAATATCTCCGAAATATAGTATACTTACCGTGACTATTTATGTACATAGGAGGATGTATCATGACAGTAGCGTTGGCTTGTGACCACAGTGCACTTGAAATGAAACAACTTGTAAAAGATTTGCTCGACGAAATGAACATTGCGTACCGCGATTTCGGTACCGATTCGACCGCGAGCTGTGATTATCCCGTGTTTGCCGCGCGTGCGGCAAAAGCGGTGGCGGCGGGCGAGTGCGACCGCGGCATCGTCATCTGCGGCACGGGCATCGGCGTGTCCATTGCCGCCAATAAGGTGGAGGGCATTCGTTGCGCGCTTTGCAGCGAGCCGTATTCTGCCAAGCTCACCCGTTTGCACAACGACAGCAACGTGCTGGCGATGGGCGCGCGCGTGATCGGCCCCGAATTGGCGCGTATGATCGCCGAGACGTGGTTGACCACCGAATTTGAGGGCGGTCGCCATCAACGTCGCGTGGATCTGCTCACGGCACTCGAGGAGGGAACCGACCTTGGCTGATATCACGATTCCCGCCAATGTCAAAACCGCCATGGCGGCGTTGGAGCGCAACAACATGGCGGCGTATTACGTCGAGACGGCGGGCGAAGTGCCGGCGATGGTCGCGTCGCTTTTGAACAAAGGCGACACGGTGGCGGTCGGTGGCTCGGTGACGCTCGATGAAACGGGCGTGATGGCGTTGCTTCGCAACGGCGATTACAACTTCCTCGACCGTTATGCGCCGGGTTTGACGCGTGACGAGATCACCAAAGTGTTCCAAGACAGCTTTTTTGCGGACGCGTATCTCTGCTCGTCGAATGCGGTGACGTTGCGCGGCGAGCTGTACAACGTCGACGGCAATTCCAACCGCATCGCCGCGATCGCGTTCGGCCCCAAATCGGTGATTTTGGTGGTCGGCATCCAAAAATTGGTGCCCGATCTCGACGCCGCGCAAAAGCGTGTGAAAATGATCGCGGCACCCAAAAATGCGGCGCGCCTGTCGTGCGACACCTATTGCGCCAAAACAGGCACCTGCGCGGGCGCGGAAGGCGGCATGACTCTCGGCTGTGCCACCGACGCGCGCATTTGTTGTAATTATTTGGTGTCCGCCAAACAACGCCACAAGGATCGCATTAAAGTGGTGTTGGTCGGCGAACCCGTCGGCTATTGATTTAAGGAGGATAAGACAGTCTTATGGACAGTGACAGTATCGCAGGCAGTATCGGAAGCAACATCGGTATCGTAGCGGCGATGATCGTGCTGGTGGCGTTGTCGGCGTATTTTTCGGCGACGGAAACCGCGTTTTCGTCGATCAACCGCATCCGCATGAAAAACATGGCGGAAAACGGCAACAAGCGTGCGGCGCTTGTGCTGAAGCTGGCGGATCAATATGACAAATTGCTGTCGACCATCTTGGTCGGCAACAACATCGTCAACATCGGTTTGAGTTCAATTGCCACGGTGTTTTTCATCGGGATCCTCAACGACGTGTCCGGCCCGACCGTGGCGACGGTTGTCATCACGGTGGTCGTGCTGATCTTCGGCGAGATTTCCCCGAAAAGTTTGGCAAAGGAATCGCCCGAGAGCTTTGCGATGGTTTCCGCTCCTATGATGCGGATCTTGATGTGGATCTTGACGCCGATCAATCTGTTGTTTTCGTTGTGGAAGCAGTTGCTGAAACTGCTCGTGCGCACCGAGGAAGCCCCCGCCATCACGGAAGAGGAACTTCTCACCATCGTGGAAGAGGCGGAGCAAGACGGCGGTATCGACGAAAGCGAAAGCGAATTGATCCGCAGTGCCATTGAGTTTAATGATCTGCAGGCGGTGGATATTTTTACGCCCCGTGTGGATGTGGAAGCGGTCGAGCTCGGCGACAACAAACATGAGATCGCCGCGGTGTTCGCAAAAACGGGATTTTCTCGTTTACCTGTCTATGAGGATACCATTGATGACATCATCGGCGTCATCCACCTCAAGGATTTTTACACGCAAATCTACAACACCGATGCGGCGCTGTCGACAATTGTCAAACCCGCGGTGTACATCACGCGGTCGATGAAGATTTACGACTTGTTGCGTTTGTTGCAAAAAGAAAAAGCGCACATGGCGATCATCGCCGATGAATACGGCGGCACGGTCGGCATCGTGACGATGGAAGACATTTTGGAAGAGTTGGTCGGCGAAATTTGGGATGAGCACGACGAGGTCGTCGAAGAGATCCAAAAACTGGACGACGATTGCTATCGCATCGTGTGCAGTGCCGCGCTCGACGATTTGGATGAGCTGTTCGAGCTGGACACCGATCCCGAATCGGACATCACGACCGTCAGCGGTTGGGTGATGGAACGCCTCGGTCGCATCCCGAAAGAAGGCGACACCTTCTCGTCGGACGGTTTGTTTGTCACGGTCACGAAGACCGATGCGCGACGCGTGGTGGAAATCACCGTCAAAAAAGAATCGGTTGAAGAATAAAAAGCAAAAAGGATCATCCTCGAAGGATGATCCTTTTTTGTTACAGCATACGCGTGTCGTTGATGCTGAGCGCGAAGCGCAATCCCAAAAATTGGGCGGCATCGCGACACAACAGCATGCGGGTGAGGAAAATCTCAAAATAATCCATCACGGGGCAGATGTCGGTGTCGACGGTCAATTCCAACGACAGTGTCTGTTGTGCGGCGTCCACATTGAGATGATTTTCGACGACGGCGTAGTTGACGCGATCGTGGATGTCAAAATCGGCATCCGTCGGCTTGCAACGCACGCGACTGCGACGCACGTCGCTTTTATCGGCGATGATCAACGCCGCGGAAATGGGCGTCACGGCGTTGGCGGCGCGTTCGTCATGGTTGCCGATGGCGGTGACGATCGCGGCGGTTTCGCGCGGGTCGGCTTGTAATCCCGACAGGATTTGGAATGCCAGCGTCGCGCCTGTCAACGCGTGATTCGAACGATTGACGGCGTTACCGATATCGTGCATGTAGGCGGCAATGCGCGCGAGTTCGCAGGTGCGCTCGTCGTACTCGAGCTTCCAAAGCAAATCGCCCGCCAAGGCGGCGGTGAAGCCTGCGTGAGCATAGCCGTGATCGGTGAAGCCGAGCACGCCGAGTGCCGCGTTGCCGGCTTCGAGGAGTGCGTTAACTTGCGGGTGTTTTTGGATGAGTTCGTATGTGATGGGCATAACAAGCACCGCCTTTTTGAAGATTACGGTATCATATTAGCCCGAAAGCAAACGGTTTGTCAAGTGGTGTGTAAAAAATCTTCTTTTTTATTGCTTTTAGAAAAAAAGAGTGATATACTATATTCGTATATGCAAACCACCTTGATCGTTTGATCGAAGGAGAGATGATTCAATGAATACCACCGCATTTGAACAATATGAATCCGAAGTCCGTTCCTATTGTCGCAAATTCCCCGAGGTGTTTGTGTCCTCGCAGGGTGCCTACATCCAAGGCGAAAGCGGCAAGCGTTATTTGGACTTTTTCTGCGGCGCGGGTGCGCTCAACTACGGTCATAATCATCCGTACGTGAAGCAACAAGCAATTGACTATTTGATGCGCGACGGCATCATTCACGCGCTCGATATGTACACGGTCGCCAAGCGCGAATTCATCGAGACGTTTGAGGAAAAGATCCTGCAACCTCGCGGCTTGAATTACAAAATCCAATTCCCCGGCCCGACGGGCACCAACGCGGTGGAAGCGGCGCTCAAGCTGGCGCGCAAGGTGAAGGGTCGCCACAATGTGATGGGCCTCATGGGTTGCTTCCACGGCATGACCCTCGGCACGCTGGCGCTTACGACCGAGCGCGATGCGCGCGCGGGCGCGGGTGTGCCGCTCAACAACATCGTACATGTGCCCGCACCGTATATGTTTGAGGGCCTTGACACGATCGCGTATGTGGACGAGATCTTGTCCGACGACCACAGCGGCGTGGATCTTCCCGCGGCGTTTATTTTGGAAACGGTGCAAGCGGAAGGCGGCATTCAAGTGTTCAGCGTCGAGTTCTTGCGCCGTCTGCGTGAACTTTGCGACAAGCACGACATGCTCTTGATCGTGGACGATATTCAAGTCGGTTGCGGTCGCACGGGCAGTTTCTTCTCGTTTGAGCGTGCGGGCATTGTGCCCGATATCGTGACGCTGTCGAAATCGATCGGCGGTTTGGGTCTGCCGATGGCGTTGACGCTTTTGAAACCCGAGCTGGACATTTGGTCGCCCGGTGAGCACAACGGTACTTTCCGCGGCAACAACGTGGCGTTCGTCGCGGCGAAAGCGGCGATCGACGTGATGATGAGTGAACAACTCGAAGCTAATGTGCGTGAAAACGAAGCGGTTTTGCGCGAGGGTCTGCAAGCGGTCGCGTCGTGTGACGCGCGTTTGTCGGTGCGCGGCATCGGATACATTTGGGGTATCGATTGCGCGAACATCCCCGTGGACGGTTTTGCTCGCCGCGTGATCTGCAAGTGCTTTGAGAACGGCTTGATTTGCGAGCTTGCGGGACGCAAGGATTGCGTTGTGAAACTGATGCCGCCGCTGATCGCGAACAAGGAAACGCTGGAAGAAGGCATGGCGATTTTGGAAAAATCGCTTAAGGAATGTCTGGCGGAGCTGTAAAAGAATGCGAGATATGGGGCTGTTATCAAGAGTAACAGTCCCATATTGTTTTAAAGGAGGCGACGGCTGTGTCATCTCGAAAAAAATGGTTGCTCGCGGCAGCAATTGCGATCGTGACAGCGGGCGCGATTTTTGTTGCGACGCTTTGCGGCTATTCCGCGCATCAAAACAAAACGATTCATATCACGGAATACACGGTCAAGCACGAGGATATCCCCGCGGCGTTTGACGGCAAACGCATCGTGCATTTGACCGATCTTCACAACAAGGATTTCGGCGACGAGCTGGTGTCAACGGTGCGATCGCTTGAACCCGACATCGTGGTGATCACGGGCGACTGGATCGGCAAGGTCGACAAAGAGATCGAAGCCGCCAAAAGGCAAGCGACCGCGCTTGCCGACATTGCGCCGATCTATTACGTGGCGGGCAATCACGAAGCTCAAACAAAGCTCAGCGACGAGCTGTGGGCGCATTTGCGTGAGATCGGCGTGACGATACTGGAGAATACAAGCGTATTGTGGGAGCAAGACGGCGAGGCGATCCAACTGGCGGGTATGTACGATCCCGAATTCAGCACGCATTTGTGGCGCGATTTTGCACCGCAGGTGCAAGAGGATTTGTACACAGTGCTGTTGTTCCACCGTCCCGAGTACATCAAAGAGGCGGCGTCCTTCGGTGCGGATCTCATCTTGAGCGGGCACACCCATGGCGGGCAAATTCGCTTGCCGCTCATCGGCGCGGTGTTTGCGCCGAATCAAGGCTGGTTCCCGCGGTATGACGTTGGACGGTTTGAGGAAAACGGCACAACGATGATCGTCAGTCAAGGTCTCGGTGAAAGTGTCTATTGGCGTATTTTGACACCGCCCGAAATTGTGGTGGTGACATTGGAGGGAAACTGATATGAAAAAGACGTTGGTTTGTGTGTGGCTTTGCGCGGCGTTGTTGCTCGGTCTCGCCGCGCCGATGGCGGTGGCAGCAGAGGATACGTACGTGATGAACGGGGCGTATTTGGCGGTCGGCACGGCGGAATACGATATGGATCCCGCGTATGCGTACACGGTGTTTGGGTTTGCGCCGGAGCAAGAGGGTGCTTACACGATTTCGTGTGAGCAGGCGAATGTCGGCATCGTGAGCTATAACGGTATGTGGGTGACGATCGAGCCGACGGTGGACACCATCAACAGCAATGCGGTGTCGTGGACGTGCACGTCGGTCGGACAAAGCATTTTGATCGCGATCGAAAATGCGCAAGCAAGTGCGACGCTGACGGTGTCGCGTGAAGGCGCGCAGGACACGCCGCAAGAGCCCGACTGGACGGTGTATGAAAATGTTGTGCAACCCGAGACGTTTGTGTTCGAGGGCGATGCACAGGCATTGCTCGAGGTGAACACGGCGGATGATATCGTCGACACGGCGGTGCTCGGTGCGGACGGTTATTATCATTTAAACGGCGCGAACGGCCCGATGTTGTATGCAAACTTGAATCATGCGGCGATGTCACTCGTCGGTGCTTCGGAATACGGTCAGCTCAAGGATGTGCAATACGATGCCGATGGCAACGTGACGCAGAAAACCGAATTCAACACCGCCTTTGCGGCGTATGCCGCATGCATGGACAGCAACACGTCGCTCTATCCGTTGACGGAGGATCTGATGGCGATGTTTGTGCGCGTGGGTGCTTCGCAAAAATGGTACGGCGAAGGCGGCTTTATCGGCGGTGCGGCGGATGACGCGTGGATGTACGCGTGCTGTTATGTTGCGCAGCCGGTTATCGGCGATGTGACACAAAACGGTGCCTTGGACGTTGAGGACGCGCTGTGGGTGTTCCAAGCGGTCAACGGTACGCGTGATTTGAACGCTGACCAACAAGCGGCGGCGGATGTCAACGGCGACGGGCGCGTTAATCTTGCGGACGCGGCGCGCGTGTTTTACGCGGCGAACGGCTGCTTGTAAAAGAAACGAAAAAGACGGCTGTGTGGCAACACACAGCCGTCTTTCGGTTTTACAGTTTCGCTTGAATGGATAAGGTGTATTCGCTCGGGGTCATGCCCGTGGCGCGTTTGAAATAGCGCGAGAAATAATGCACCGACGTGTAACCGAGGCGGTCGGCAATTTGCGTGATGTTGCCGTCGCCCTCGCGGAGCATGCGCTTGGCTTCACTGATTTTTAACGCGCGGTAGTAACTCATGACACCCATGCCTGTGACGTTTTTGAAAATGGTCTTCAGGTTGGTGGCGCTTTGCGCGGAAAAACGGCACACGTCCGCAAACGTCAAACTGCCGTAGGTGTTTTCTTGCATGAACGCGATGATGCGTTCGACCAAATCGTGATCTGAGCGAAGCTTGATGGAGGACGAAATGCGCGCAAACGGGGTTTGATCCTCGCGGCGAAGCAAATGAATGAGCAATTGCTCAAGGAGCAGCACCAGCATTTGCTCACTTGCAAAGGGCGATTCTTCGGCACGTTCGAGCTTGGTGGTGGAGGGGTCGTCGAGCGGGGTGGAAAACGCGACGGCGGCTTCGGCGATGATGCGTGCGAAAAGGTTGCGTTCGGTTTCGCCCGCTTTCACGCGTACGTTTTCGAACAGATGCATGGCGTCGCTCGCGCTGTCAAACGCAATGACGACCAAGTTCGGCGCGCGCACACCGTTGGCGCGCAGACTGTGGAATTCGTTTGGCTTGTGGAAGAGGAGGTCACCT
>JAZTZV010000105.1:0-36609 GCA_045637645.1 Acutalibacteraceae bacterium
GTTAGTTGAACATATCTTTGATCTTATCGAAGAAACCTTTGCGCTTTTGATAATTCTTATCGGACGTTGTACTGTCAAATTGACGCAACAGTTCCTTTTGCTCACGGCTGAGATGGCGCGGGACTTCGATCGTCACGCGGAAGATCAAATCGCCGCCGTGACGACCTTGCACATCGGGGAAACCTTTGCCCTTCAAACGGAGTTGATCGCCCGGTTGCGTGCCTTCTTTGATGGTGAAAGGTTCTTCACCGTCCAGTGTCGGAACTTTTACCTCTGCTCCCAAAGAAGCTTGCACAAAAGTCAGCGGCAAATCGCACAAAATGTCGTTTCCGCGGCGCACAAACAATGGGTGCGGACGCACGGTCACGTTGATCTGCAAATCGCCCGCAGGGCCGCCGTTGTAGCCGGCGTTGCCCTTGCCGCGAATATGAATGGTTTGACCGTCGTTAATGCCCGCAGGAATATTGATGCCCACGGTGCGACGTCGACTGACACGTCCCGAGCCGTTGCAGGATGTACACGGTGTTTCAACGATCCGACCGGTGCCGCGGCAACGATCACACGTCGCCTGCGTTTGCATCACACCGAAGGGGGTACGTTGTTGACGGCGCACCTGACCGCTGCCGCCGCAGGTCGGACAGGTTTTCGGGGAAGTGCCTTTTTTCGCGCCGCTGCCACCGCATTCTTCGCAGTTTTCGACAACCGATACCTCCACCTGCTTTTTGCAGCCTTTTGCCGCTTCCACAAAGGTGAGATAGACCGTTGCCGTCACATCGCCGCCGCGACGCGGCGCATTCGGATTGGAACGACGACCACCGCCGCCACCGCCGAAGAATGACGAGAAAATGTCACCGAAATCAAAATCCACACTGCCGCCGTATGCACCGCCGTAGGGATTGCCGCCGCCTGCGCCGAAATTCGGATCCACACCTGCGTGACCGTATTGGTCATAGCGTGCCTTCTTTTGGCTGTCGGACAGTACCTCATACGCCTCGTTGACTTCTTTGAAGTTGGCTTCCGCCTGCGCGTCGCCCGGATTCAAGTCGGGGTGATATTGCTTCGCTTTTTTGCGAAACGCTTTTTTGATCTCGTCATCGGAAGCACCCTTTTGCACGCCGAGTACTTCATAATAATCGCGTTTATCTGCCATTGGAGTTACTCCTCAACATCGGTATAGGAGCGGGTGTTCCCGCTCCTATGCCAATCATATTCTTTATTGCACGTCGCCGTCATAGAAACCGTCGTCGTTCGCCGTGGCAGAATCCGCAGAGGGATCGTTTTGAGGTGCCGCTTGTTGATACACCTTGGTCGCCACTTCGCCGAACACCTTCATGAGGTCTTCTTTCTTCGCTTTGATCGTGTCGATGTCGTCGCCCTTGAGCGCTTCCTTCAAATCGTCGATCTTCGCTTGCACCGCATCTTTGTCCGCGCTGTCCAGCTTGTCGCCGAAATCGGTCATCGCTTTTTCGCATTGATAGACCGCTTGATCCGCTTCGTTGCGGGTCTCGACCGCTTCGCGGCGTTTCTTATCTTCCGCGGCATAGCTTTCTGCGTCTTTAACCGCTTTCTCGATGTCGTCTTTGGACATGTTGGTGTTGGAGGTGATGGTGATCTTTTGCTCACGACCGGTCGCCATGTCCTTCGCGCTGACGTTCACGATGCCGTTGGCGTCGATGTCGAAGGTGACCTCGATTTGCGGGATGCCGCGCGGAGCGGGCGCGATACCGTCGAGGCGGAACATGCCGAGCGTCTTGTTGTCTGCCGCGAACTCGCGCTCGCCTTGCAAGACGTGAATCTCAACGGAGGGTTGATTGTCCGCCGCCGTGGAGAAGATTTGGCTCTTCTTTGTGGGAATGGTCGTGTTGCGCTCGATCACACGGGTCATGATGCCGCCCATGGTCTCAACACCCAGCGACAGCGGGGTCACGTCGAGCAGGAGCAGACCTTTGACATCGCCGCCGAGAACACCGCCTTGGAGAGCGGCGCCCATCGCGACACATTCGTCGGGGTTGATGCCCTTGAAGGGTTCTTTACCCATGAAATTCTTGACCGCTTCTTGCACAGCGGGGATACGGGTCGAGCCGCCGACAAGCAGAACCTTGTCGATTTCCGAAGCAGAAAGACCGCTGTCCTTGAGTGCTTGACGCACGGGGCCCATCGTCTTTTCCACCAAATCGGCGGTCAAACGGTTGAATTCCGCGCGAGTCAGCGTCAACTCGAGGTGGATGGGCAGTCTGTCTTCGGATTGCGCAATGAAGGGCAGGCTGATGGAGCTGGTCATCGCGCCCGAAAGCTCGATCTTCGCTTTTTCCGCCGCGTCATAGAGACGTTGGATCGCGGTTTGACCGGTCGGGGTCTTATCCGCCGAAAGGTCGATGCCTTCCGCTTTTTTGAACTCAGCAATCATCCAATCGACGATCTTTTGGTCAAAGTCGTCGCCGCCCAGGCGGTTGTTACCCGCAGTCGCGAGCACTTCTTGGATGCCGTCGCCCATCTCGATGATGGAGACGTCGAACGTACCGCCGCCGAGGTCATAGACCATGACTTTTTGCTCGGTTTCTTTGTCCATGCCGTAAGCCAGCGCCGCCGCGGTGGGCTCGTTGATGATGCGCTTGACTTCGAGACCCGCGATCTTGCCCGCGTCTTTGGTCGCTTGACGTTGAGCGTCGGAGAAGTAGGCGGGAACGGTGATGACCGCTTCGGTGACCTTTTCGCCGAGATAGGCTTCTGCGTCGCTCTTCAGCTTTTGCAGGATCATCGCGGAGATTTCTTGCGGAGTGTACGCTTTGCCTTCGATGGTCACTTTGTAGTTGGTGCCCATTTCACGTTTGATGGACGACACAGTGCGGTCGGGGTTGGAGACCGCTTGTTGTTTCGCGGTACGGCCGACGATGCGCTCACCGTCTTTTTTGAAGCCGACAACCGACGGGGTCGTACGAGCACCTTCTGCGTTGGGGATAACGACGGCTTCGCCGCCTTCGATAACCGACACGCACGAGTTGGTGGTACCAAGATCAATACCGATAATTTTTGCCATTTGTAATTCCTCCTATAAGAAGTAAATTGTTTATAACGTAAAATATGATAAAGGGAGCGGTTGCCCCGCTTTATGTCGAATTTAGTTAGCGACCTTCACCATAGCGGCGCGGATCACGCGCTCGCCGTAGCGATAGCCTTTTTGGAACACTTCGGTGACCGTGTCGGGCTCAACACCGTCTGCATCCTCACGCATCACCGCATGATGCACTTCAGGGTCGAAGGGCTCACCGAGTGCGGGGATTTCCGTCAATCCGAGTTTCTCGAGTTCGGTGTGCATTTTGTTGACGATCATGTCAACGCCCTTGCGATAATCGGGACCGTCGGGCGCATCCGCCGCGCGATCGAGATCGTCGATCATCGGGATCAAACGCGCCAAAATGTCCGCTTTCGCAAACGCACCGATCGTTTCTTTCTCTTGCTCGGTGCGACGTTTATAGTTCGCGTATTCGGCAAGCACGCGAGTGTATTGCTCTTGTTGCTCAGCAAGTGCTTTTTCGAGCGCCTCTGTTTTTTGAGCCGCTTCGTCTACCGTTTCCTCGGTTGCTTGTTCGTTTGCGTTCTCTTGAAGTTCCTCTTCTTGAGTTTCGGGTGTAGTCTTCTCTTTACGCATAATATGTATCCTCCTTGGGTCATACCGTTTTGCAACGGACAGTATGCCCGATTCCGTTTGTTTTTAAACGAGCGTTCACCACAGCTCCGCCATCAAGCGTTCCATGGTGCGTGCGATGAATTCCAGTTGCGGGATCGCATCGGCATAGTCCATGCGGACAGGGCCGATCAAACCAATCGTGCCTTGCTGTTGGCCATTGGGCGAATACTGCGTGACGATCACGCTCGAGCCGCACAGTTCGGGGCAAAGGCTTTCGCTTCCGAGCAACACATGAAGTCCGCTCGAATAGGCGGTGAGCATCGATGCAAGTTGTTCGCGTCTTGACAGAAAGTTGAGCAACATGCGGGCGTTGTCCCATTGATAATCAGGGTTTTCAAGGAGTCGCAACTGACCCGCCAGCAACACGTCCGCATCCACCGATTCGGTCACAAGATCGTAAAAGCCGGTGATCAGTCCCGCCATCATCAAGCCTTCCGCACCGAGAGCCAACAACAGTTGTTGCAATTCCGCCTGACCGACATCTGTGAGCGGTCGGCCGACAAACAAATCCGACAGCAACGCGCACAGCGCTTGCACGCGGTCGTCGCCGATCGAAGCATCCACGCGACACAGACGGCTTCGGACATTGCCCGAAGAGGTCATCAGCGCGACCATCACCGTGCGAGCGGACATTCGCAAAAACTCCACACGTCGCAACGTGTTAGCGGTTTCGCGAGGTGCCGTCGTCATCGCGGCACACCCCGTCGTTTCGCTGAGCATTTGTGCGGCTTCGGCGAGAAGACGCTCGGGGTCGCCCGCCGCATGCTCCAAGCGGCGCGTGATCACATCTTCGCGATCGGCACCGAGACCGCGATGCGGCATCAACTCATCGATGTACAACCGAAACGCACGCGCCGTCGGGATACGTCCCGCGGAGGTGTGCGGTTGCTCCAAATAGCCGAGAGCGGCGAGTTCCGCCATGTCGTTTCGGATGGTAGCAGAGGAGACGGCATTTTCCAGCATCATCACGATTGCCTTCGATCCGACGGGTTCGCCCGTGCGGATATAGCTCTCGATGACCGCCGACAAAATCGCTTTTTTTCGGTCGGCAAGTGGTTTCATGCGCATCCCCCTTTCCGTTTTGTACACATTAGCACTCTATCGCTTCGAGTGCTAATGTTACTTTACCACACCATTCCCGTTCTGTCAACAACCAAAATATGAATCTTTTGTAAAAAACGGAAAAGATTACCTTTTCGAGAGAAACCCGCTTGCTTTTTTACGATAAGTCGGTATAATTTATAAGGATTCTATAAGATATAAAGGGGTCGGCACAATGGCTGTTTTACTGCTGACAATTATATATATTGGGTTTATCAGTCTGGGATTACCCGACGGCTTGCTTGGAGCGGCATGGCCCGTGATGCACGCCGACATCGGCGCGCCGCTTTCCGCAGCAGGCGTCATTTCAATTCTCATCACCATCGGAACCGTCGTGTCGAGCCTGCTGTCCGACCGCTTGACTCGTCGTTTCGGAGCAGGCGGTGTCACAGCGGTCAGCGTTGCGATGACAGCGGCGGCACTGTTCGGTTTTTCGGTATCCACTGCGTTTTGGCAATTGTGCCTTCTCGCTCTCCCCTACGGGCTCGGCGCGGGTGCGGTGGACGCGGCACTCAACAATTATGTCGCACTTCATTACAAAGTGCGACACATGAGCTGGTTGCACGGATTTTGGGGTGTCGGCGCGGCGATCGGACCGTACATCATGAGTGCCTTTTTGGCACAAAATAACAACTGGTCAGGCGGCTATCGTACGGTATCGATCATCCAAATCATGTTGACGGCAGGCTTGTTTCTTTCGTTGCCGCTTTGGAAAACGCGCAAAACCGTTGCCGAAAACGCCTCACCCGAAAAGCCGATCGGTATTCTCGGGGTGCTTCGCATCCGTGGTGTCAAAGCGGTGCTGTTCGGCTTTTTCGCTTATTGCGCCGCTGAAAGCACCGTGATGGTATGGTCATGCACCTACCTCACGCTGGCGCGTAACCTTTCGGCAGACAAAGCAGCCACCATCGCATCGCTGTTTTATCTCGGCATGATGATCGGACGATTGCTCAGCGGCATTGTCGCCGATCGCTTTTCGGACAAAAACCTGATTCGCGGCGGCATCGGCGTTCTTGCCGTCGGCATCGCACTTTTGATGATTCCGATTGATCATATGTGGCTTGTCGCCTGCGGTTTATTTATCATCGGTCTTGGCTGTGCTCCCGTTTACCCGAGCATCATCCATTCCACACCGCACAATTTCGGCAAAGAACATTCCCAAGCGATCATCGGCATCGAAATGGCGGCGGCATATTCAGGCAGTTGTGTCATTCCGCCGCTGTTCGGCTTGATCGCCAATTATCTTGATGCCGCTTGGTTCCCGCTGTTTATCGCTGTGTTCTTCGCGGTATTGCTCATCATGTCCGAACGCTTGAATCGTATTCAAAAAGGAGATCTCTCATGAAAACCAAAATCATTGACTGTCTCAAGCAATTGAGTTGGAAAAACTTTCTCGCCTTAACGATCGCCGCTTGCATCAACGCCTTCGGTGTCACGGTGTTTTTGACTCCCGTGAAACTGTACGACAGCGGCATTTCAGGCACATCGATGTTGCTCTCGCAAGTCACGCCCGCGTTTATGTCGCTGTCGGTTTTCCTGTTGATTCTCAACGTGCCGCTGTTTTTATACGGTTTGAAAAAGCAGGGCGGCGTTTTCACGATCTATTCCATTTACGCCGTTGTGATCTACTCGCTCGGTGCGTGGCTGATCACAGATGTGTTGCCGCTCGACGTCAGCACAGTATCACCGTTTGCGGGCGATGAATTGCTGTTGTGTGCCTTGTTCGGCGGTTTGATCTCGGGTGTCGGAAGCGGCTTGACGATCCGTTTCGGCGGCGCGATCGACGGTGTCGAGGTTATGGCAGTCATCTTCGCAAAAAAGCTCAACATGACCGTCGGCACATTTGTGATGATTTATAACATTGTGTTGTACATCGCGGCGGGTATTGCGTTCCAAAGTTGGATCTTGCCGCTGTATTCCATTGTGACCTACGCGGCGGCACTCAAGACCGTTGACTTCATCGTCGAGGGTATCGACCGCTCCAAGGGCGTCATGATCATCACCGAAAAGCCCGACGAAGTCAGTGCGGCTTTGATGAACGAATTCGAAAGCGGCACCACCAAAATGCCTGCCAAGGGCGGTTTCTCGGGCAACGACAAAACGGTGATTTATTTTGTTGTCAACCGCTTCCAAGTCTCGAAAATGCAATCGCTTGTCCACACCATCGACCCGCACGCGTTCATGACCATCACCGAGGTCGCGGATGTCTTCAAAAGCGAACACGACAAATAATCAACAAAAAACTCGCTGTTTTCAAAAAACAGCGAGTCTTTTTTTAGCTGACAAGAAGTCAGCTTATGTTACAGCTTCTTGAAAGGCGGCTTCCGTTTCGGCGCAAACCGCACGCATTGCCTCTCTATCCACTTTTACAACCTGTCGGTCGTATGTGACGAGTCCGTTGGTTTCGTCCTCCACATCGCTGACCTGCGTTAAAACAGCGGCGCACAATCCCTCTTTAACAGCCGGCACGATCTCGTTGCGATACAAAGCAAACAAAGCTTCGGAAAATGCCTCCGTTGAGTCGTAATACCGATAGCCGTAGGTTTTCTCAAGGTTGAACGCATGGTCTTTGATCTTACAGGAATAGCCGCCGAATTCCGACAACACCAGCGGTTTATCCCCCGCCTTTAGTTTGACAGGCTTGAAATAGACATGCTCGCTTTGCACATCGCTTTCCTTGCCGAAAAACCAACCCGATGTCGCATCCCAGATGCGCGTGGGATCGAGCGCTTTCAGCGTGCGGTACATACGATCGGCATCAAACTGTCCCCATCCTTCATTAAAGATGGTGTAATAACACACGCACGGATGGTTATACAAATGAACAACGGTTCTGCGGGCGACTCCCTCAAACACCGCTTTTTGCCGTTTCGACACACGGCGCGGCAAGCGGCGGCGCAACCCGATGGTCGGCAACGCCGTATCGAGCAAAAAGCTGTAACGACCGTTGTTGACCATATCCTGAAACACGATCATGCCTTGTTTATCACATTCATAATAGAACACGTCGGGTTCGATCTTGATGTGTTTTCGCAAGGTGTTGAACCCCAATTCTTTCATTGTGCGGATATCGAAACGATAGCCGTCTTCCGATGACGGCAGATAGATACCGTCGGCAAAATAGCCTTGATCCAAAAGTCCGTTGAAGAAATACGGTTTGCCGTTGAGAAGCAAACGCGGACAACCGCCCGCTTGACCGACCTCTATCGTACGAAGCGCAAAATACGAAGAAACTTCATCCTCTCCCGCACGAAGAGAAAACTCATACAAATGCGGTGTTTCGGGTGTCCACAACTGCGGATCATCGATCGGCAAGGTGATGCGATCGGCGCGAAAACGGTACTCTTTATTGCCGAGCACCAAGCGTTTTTCGCCGTCACCGCCGTTAATCTCGATCGTCACTTGATCGAGCATCGGTGTGATGCGTAACGAGCGAATATAATTCTCGGGCACGCTTTCCATCCACACCGTCTGCCAAATACCGCTAACGGGAGTGTACCACATGCCGCCGCGCTTGCGGCGTTGTTTGCCGTACGGCAGGTCGGTGTCAAGTCGGTCTGTCTCCGTCACGCAAAGTTCATTTTCCCCCTCGCACAACACATCCGTGATGTCACACGCAAACGGCAGATAGCCGTTGTCATGAATCACCACGGTGCGACCGTTGACCGCCACGGTTGTTTCCTGATCCACCGCGCCGAAATGCAGCAGCACACGATCCTTCACAAAGCCGTCGGGCAACACGAACGTGCGGCGATAACGCAAGCGATCGTTGGGGCGAAACCGCCGACCGATCCCCGACGCCGCCGACTCGGGCGGAAACGGCACGATGATTTTGTCGCGTTGTACAACCGCGTTGTTACGCAGGATCTCCAAATCCCATTCGCCGTTAAGGCAGAGATACGAATCGCGCACCAACTGCGGACGCGGATAGGACGAAAACGGAATGTCCGCTTTTTGAAACGGTGTCTGCAACATACAGTCAGCTCCTTTTCGATTGAAAAAGTCCGCGGTCTCCGTGCAGAAACCGCGGACTTTACATTTTAGATCATATCATCAAACACAGCACCGGTCGCACCGCTGGTGACGTGTTGGGCATAGCGCTTGGCGTAACCCGTGAGTTCACGTTCGGGGGCTTTCCACACCGCTTTGCGCGCGGCAAGCGTCTCTTCGTCCACAAGAAGCGACAGCGAGCGATTCGGGATGTCGATGGCAACGGTGTCGCCCTCTTCCACAAGCGCGATCAAGCCGCCTTGTGCCGCTTCGGGAGACACGTGACCGATCGACGCGCCGCGGGTCGCACCCGAGAAACGTCCGTCGGTGATGAGTGCCACGCTCTCGCCGAGACCGCGACCGATGATCGCCGCCGTCGGGGTGAGCATCTCACGCATGCCGGGGCCGCCTTTGGGGCCTTCGTAACGAATGACAACGACATCGCCTTCGACGATCTTGCCGTCCATGATCGCGGCGGTCGCTTCCTCTTCCGAGTTAAACACGCGCGCAGGGCCGCTGTGCACCATCATCGAGGGAGCAACCGCACCCTTCTTAACGACCGCGCCGTCAGCGGCAAGGTTGCCGAACAGGATGGCGATGCCGCCGTCCTTGCTGAACGGATCGTCGAGCTTGCGGATGATCGTGCCGTCGGCAGATTTCGCCGCGTCGATGCGATCGCCGACCGTGCCGTTGACCGTGACGATATCACGGTTGACCATGCCCGCCGTGTCGAGTTCTTTGAGCATCGATTGGATACCGCCGACATCGTTGAGATCGGTGATAAAGGTCGTGCCCGCAGGATTGAGTTTGCAGATTTGGGGCGTCTTTTTGCCGATGGCGTCGATTTGCTCGAGCGTCACAGGGCAACCCGCCGCACGAGAAATCGCCAAAATATGCAAGATGGTGTTCGAGGAGCAACCAATCGCCATATCCGCACGAAGCGCGTTTTCAAACGCCGCAGGCGTGAGGATGTCGAGAGGACGGATGTTTTGTTCGAGAAGCTCCATCACGCGCTCGCCCGCGTCCTTCGCAAGGCGCACACGCGCCGCTGTAACAGCAGGGATCGTGCCGTTGCCGGGAAGCGCCATACCGATCGCTTCGGTGAGGCAGTTCATGGAGTTGGCAGTGTACATACCCGAGCAAGAGCCGCAACCGGGGCAAGCGTTTTCTTCTTGGCAATGCAGGTCTTCTGCCGAGATCTTGCCCGCCGCGTAGCTGCCGACCGCTTCAAACATTTCGGACAGACCCATGCGCGTGCCTTTGCCGTTGTGACCGGGCATCATCGGGCCGCCCGACACAAAGATCGACGGCAGATTCAAGCGGCACGCCGCCATCAACATACCGGGCACGATCTTGTCGCAGTTGGGGATGAACACCACCGCGTCCATCGGATGAGCGGTGAGCATCACTTCGATGGAGTCTGCAATCAATTCGCGCGGGCAAAGCGGATATTTCATGCCCTTGTGGTTCATGGCAAGACCGTCACACACACCGATGGTGCTGAACGTGAACGGCACGCCGCCGGCGTTGCGGATACCCGCTTCGACGGCTTTGGTGATGGTATCCAAATGAGCGTGACCGGGAATGTAATCACTCTTGGAACTGACGACCGCCACAAACGGGCGTTTCATCTCACGATCGGTCACGCCGAGGGCTTTCAACAACGAACGGTGAGGGGCGCGGGACGGTCCCTCTTTCAACAAATCACTACGCATAGTTTTATCCTTCTTTCTCTGCGGTTTCGATAATCTTTGTAATCAATGCCGCGCCTTGTTCGCACAGCGTTTGAGACTTTTTCGAAGAAACGGACAAGGAAATGTAATCGGGGTCTCTCACACCGAACAGCATGTCCGCAGGCATCGACGCGAGGTCGGCATTCGGCTTGACGCGAACGTCCTCGCTCCAGCACCAATAATGTTCTTCGGGATCATAGCTTTCAGAGGCGGTATCCAGCGCGAGGAAAAACTCATAATCCTCGGCGACATCAATGGTGTTGCAAAACGCGGTATAGCTCGCGCGGTCAAACACGAACAGCACACGTTCACCCGACGCCAAATAGGTTTGCAGCTTTTGCTGATCGGCAAGAGTGCCGCCTTGGCCGCCCACATTGGAATTCGGGAGCAGGTTTTCAATCGCAACCTCAACTTCGCCGTCGCCGTCCACATCTTCACCGCATTCGCCGATATACGCTTGCAACGCATCCGTTTCGGTTCGAATGAGCGGCGTTTCCGTTACCACCACCACGTTATAATCCGCGGGATTTTTGGTGAGGATATCGTAGCCAAACCAACACACCATCACCAGCAAAGCTGTTCCGATCAAAATCGGCACCTTGTAGTGATACCAAAGGTTTTGCAATTTCCCAACCACCGTGCGCGGTTTTTCAGGCGGAGGAGGCGGCGTCAATTCCGAACGGTCCACACCCGCCAGCGCCATTTCACGTGCCATTTGCCGTCACCTCGTTTCAAAATCCCTTTTATCATAGCAGATTCTGTAGCTCTTTGCAAGAGAAAGCTGACCGTTCTCGACAAAATATTACATTCTGTTCACACACAACCGCCGATCGACCGCAGATACTCGCAATAACATTCACGAAGGCGGTGGCGTTCTCGCTGACGAATGGACACCGCATCCCCATTGATCATTTCAAAATGTTTATCCGCCGACACGATGTGATCCATATTCACAAGATAGCTTTGATGGCATCGCAGAAAACGCGGGTCATCCAATTGCGTTTCCAACATATCCAATTGTACGTAAACCGTGTATTCTTCACCGCCGATGCGATGAATCTTACATTTGGCGTTTTGACTTTCAATGTACACGATCTCATGATATGGGATGCGCACGATTTGACGATAGCGGCTGATCGTCAGGCAGGATTTTTGCACACGACGGCACAAGCGTTCAAGCAATTCTTCAACCGCCTGTGCTTCGAACGGTTTCATCAAATACCCGTCCGCTCCGAGCGCATAGCCGTCGACAGCGCGTTCACCGCAATCCGACATCAGAATGATATCGCCTTCGAAATGCAACCGACGAAGCGCGCCCACGCTCTCCCATCCGTTTTGTGTGCCCATGTCCACAAAGATCACATCGGGACTTTCGCCGTCTTCCACATCGTAAAGCATATCGCGTGCACCGCTATATTCCCGCACTTGATACGATACCGGCTCTCCCGAAAGAGCGCGGCGCAACAATCCGAGTAATTCTTCTCTGTGCACGGTATGTTCATCGCAAATCGCTATACGCATTCTTGTTTCCTCGCTTTTTGTCGAATTCATCGAGTTATGGTTTGATTTCACTGTTCGTCACTTTTTGAAACACTTTGATGCTATACTCAACAACAGTATATCGAACGGAGGTGATACAGACATGACCTATCATGTGTATCCTGAACTGCATTTTCACAGAGAATTAGGGGTTTATATGGCGTTTGGACTTCGTGCGTATTATCAGCGCCAACTGCTGATCCATATTCCCGACGTCTTTTACCATCGTCAGCAAGCACAAGATTTCGCGCGCCTTTGTAACCGCGAGCAACCGGCTCTTATACATCTGTGGGATGTGATCGAGGATGCCATGTAAAGTTAACATTTAACTTCTTATGTTATTCTCCACAACACTTATTGTACAGATATTTTTCGTTCTGTCAAGTATATTTCTCAAAATTTTACCATTTCTTTTATTTTACCGAAGAAATCGACAAGTTTTCGGCATTTATGAAATCGACGGATATGTTGATGAAAATGACAAAGCATGTAAAATACCCGCTGTGGGAGAAGTTCAAGTCTCCCACGGCGGGTATTTTTATAGCTATTTATTATTCCGTTATGATGCATAGTCCCGCGGCGGATGCGGCGTAGTCGGTCGGTTGTGCAAGGACAGTATCCCAACCGTGATAAAACAGGCTACTGAGTTGTTGAAAAAACATGCGCATATCCCAGTGGATAAAATTGCTCATCTGGTCGCGGCGCACAAAGGGAAGCAATTCTTTTTCGACGACTCCACCAACAAGGTCGGCGTATTCATACGCAAGGTCTTGCACCTTCTCGCGAATCATCGTGGCGATGTGGCTGTAGGTCTTTTTTGAGAAAATGGGCAACTGCACGGCAAAACCGTCGCCCTCCTTTTTCAGTAAGCCATGTCCGAGCATTTCCGCTACTTTTTCTTCTTCGTGTATTGTCAGCAGCTTTTGTGGATCGGCGGCAAGCTCCAACAGTAAAAACACATTGGTCTCATCCAGCCAAAAATCGCGACCGCGCCGCCAATCGTCAATCACATCATCCGATTCATTCGGGAACGGCTCACATTCAAAGTTGTTGACATATTGCACTTTACCGTGGATTGGTGACATGAATTGGTTGTGCAGACAAGACCATCCCTTGGTGCGCAAACGGTCATAAACAGATCCGTCAAGCGATTCGTCGGGGAGTGTGTATTCTACGGTGATACGGTAGGTGCGTTCCGCTTCGTCAGGAAAACGGTCGTTATATTTTTCCTCATACCGTTTCGTGCCGTACTCTCCAAAGCTTTCGCACGCTTCCACATAGAGAATCCACATCAGATAACAATAATTGAAGTAATTGCCGTAAAACGGCAACGCGGTAATGTCCTCTTGCAGATCAAACAGCGCTTTCGTGATTTTTTCACCGAACCCGTTATCATGAAACACATCACACGCTGTCAGTTTCGCGCGTGTATACACATCTTCGGGGAATACACAGCAATTCGCTTGATATTTGCCCCGAGCAGGCGAACGGAGCAGGGATACTTTCTGCATCTTTTCAAGCAGCTCTTCCATATACACGGGAGCAATACCCATTTCATCAGCGATATCATTCACAGTTTTCGCTTCGTTTCGGCAGATCACCATGATTTGCGGATAAATCCTGGAGCTATCCATCAGCAGGGAGGCTTCCTTGGCATTATATCCGCAAAACCACGTCACATCTGCGGGAGCGTATGCTGTTTTTCCGATCGTATTCATCGTTTCCATCCTTCCTTTCAGTTCTCGCTTGGCATCAAACAGACGGCGCTTTACCGTGCCTTCGGGAATGCCAAGCGTCTTGGCGATCTGCGGGATCGTTTGCTCGCGCAGATAATAGCAGATGACGATCTCGCGGTGGATCGAGGCCAGTCGGGACAAGGAAAAATTGAGCTTGGAGATTTCCTCCTCGGCAATCAGGTTTTCAATCGGCTCAGGTTCGTCGGCGATGTAGCCGATCGTCGATTCCAGCGGTTGCGGACGAGCGCTTTTCATCGCCGCATAATCGGCATATTTGTTGCGTGCCATGCGCCAATACCACGCATAGAAGCTGTTGAAATGCTTGCCGCTTGCGATAGCGCGAATCGCTTCGTACAGAATATCCTGCGACAGATCTTTCGCCGCTTCCGAATCGGCTATGCGTTTGACGCAAAACAGATACGTATTCTCTATCAGTTCGTCGGTGATCCACTGTTCCATTGACTGTCCCTCTTTTGGTAAATCGATTTACACTCTATAAGTCGGAAAAACAAGAAAAAGGTTCGGCTACATTTTATTATCGCTTGAATTGGATGCCGCGTCAAGTGATATAATGATGAAACCCGCCGTAGGAAAGACTCCCACGGCGGGGTTATATTACACAATAGTATACCGATAATTCACAATTTCAAAGCCGAGATCGGTGGCGGTGAAGTTGCCGTGTTGTTCGGCGTATGTGCCGTGTTGCAGATTGTCAAACGGCAGAATACTGCGCTCCAACAAATCATTGGTTGCCGCCGCATATACGGCGCGATAAAGCGTGTCCGAAAGCGGCGTTTCACCCGTGTAGAATTTACAGCAGTTATTCAGCCGCATGCCGCGCACCGTTTCGATACCACCGTCCATCACAGCAATCAGCGTATCGCCTTGAAACACGCCGTAGTCCAGCGTAAATTCGTCGAGATAATCTCGCTCACAAAGCAAATGTCGGATATACGGCGTGTGATTACCGTTTGCAACGGCGAGGATCGCGTCCTTATCACCGAATGAGAGCGGGCGCACCGATACATCCTGCGGCAGATTGCATTTCAGCGGTCCTCCGAAATATAATCCTTCGGGTGTGGCAGTTATGGGAATCTCCACGCCGTGTTCCTGCAACACCTGCGTCATAGCATCGGGTGCAAGCACACTGTCGAAGCACTCAACTTTTTCAAAGCGTTTCAACCACTCGCACAGGATATCCTCGTCGTCCGTCACAAGTTCAAGCCAATAGTCACCTTGTCGATCATCACCGATACAAATCAATCCTTTTGTCAGATCCCCCTGCGGAGCCACCACACCGTACCCCATCGCACGGAAACCGGTACAACGATACGCATAGCGTTTCGCATCCTTCGCAAGTAAATAGTCGACCGTGTCCTCGGGTTCAACGGCGACAAAATCGGGGTGTTCATGCAAAAACCGTGCTGTAACCGAACGGTCAGCAAGATCACCGTAAGACAATACCGTTTCCTTGTAGTGGTGTCGATATTCGCTCGGTGTCATACCGTATTCTTTTTTGAACGCTTTGGTAAACCCTTCGTGTGAGGTGTACCCTACTTCCAGTGCAATGTCCAGCACCGATTTGTCGGTCGTGCGAAGCAACTGTACCGCGTTCTTTAAACGGCGATAGCTGACATACGCCATGACCGTAAACCCTGTGTGCGAAAGAAACAGCCGGTTGAAATAGTCGATGGAGAAGCCTGCGTGTTCGGCAACAGCCTGCACGGTGATGTCCTCATCAGCCGCATGTGCCATAGCATAATCCACCGCACGTGCGATGAGTTCTCTATTTTCCATATAGTCTTACCTCCTTTTCATAAGGTAAAAGCGCTTTTACAAGTCTTATTATACACGAAAACAGAGAACTGTCTTGAACAAAAACGACTCTATGTATTATTTTTGCATCTTACGAAGCGAAATTTGGAACTGATCAATCAAAAACTGGCAACAAAAAACGAAAACAAAATATAACACAAACTGACAGCTTTTCTCTCGCGATGCGTTATTTACATTGCCGTTCTCCTGCGATACAATATAGATGTCGACAGAATAACTGTTTTGCAAAACAACAGGAGGCTGTTATGAAATTGACGATTGGCGAAAATATTCGCCGTTTCCGCAAGAAACATGACTTAACACAGGAAGCACTCGCCGAACGGTTGGGTGTTACCTATCAATCGGTCAGCCGTTGGGAAAACGGCACGACCTATCCCGATCTTGAACTCCTGCCCGCTATTTCCGAACTTCTCTCGGTGACGGTGGATGAGCTGATCGGCATGCCCCAGATTGAGAAAGAAAAACGTGCGAGCGAAACCGTTGACGAACTTTGCCGCGAATGCAGAAAGCAAGAGTATGACGCCGACCGCATTGTGGAAATTTTGCGTGATATTCGTTTGAATTATATCGATTGCGAAGGGATGTGGTCCTTATGGGTCATCGGTCTTGATCGTGCTTTTCGCGATCCTGCGATTTTGCACGAAGTGCGTTTGCTTGCCGATGCGTGCCTTGAACGCGCACCGATGCATGAATGTGTGATCAACACAATGTCACGTGCCGAGGACGAGGAACATATTGAGGGATTTTTGGAAAAGTACACCACACCGTTCGATTGTTCCGCCCGTGAATTGCTGTTTATGCGGTGTTGGTGGCGCGGTGATGCCGAGCGATTCGAAAAAGAACGACTTTACCGAGCGTTCCAAGCGCTCGACCGCTTGTTGGATAAACGAACTTTATTGTCGCTGAACGCCACCGCTGAGGATCAAGCAGCGGCAACCGAATTTATGCAAGGATTGCTCGAACTGATTCGCCGTGAAGCTGTTGATGATCACGCCGATATGTGGGTGGAATGCCGCTTGGAACTCGGTTTAGCCACTGCCGCACGCATGGTGGCTCTCGGTCAAACTATCGATGCTATGCAAAAGGTGAAATTGGTTGTGGAATTGCTTGAAGAAACCATGTCAATCACAAAGAAAGTTCTTTTGCCAACCTCGTGCCATTTCCTCGACGGAATGAAATGGTATGCCGAGGAATCCTGGCATACCTTTAACAATCATCCGGATGCGTCGAAAGAACGATGCATATACCTGCATTCTCACTTAAACGAGCCTTCACAACCAAGTGATGTGTATGTGTGCAATCTTATATTCCCCAGTCTTTATTATCACAAATTGCAAGGCGATGCCTTTGCCCCGCTCCGTTCACTCCCCGAATTTGAAGCATTGTGCGACCGTGTAAAAGCGTTGGTTGTCACGAAAGAAGAATAAAAGCTAAACCAGCCGTGGGATTTGCTCCCACGGCTGGTTTCGTATTTACAGCAGCACTTTCAATCTTTCCATCAAATCGACAAACCGTTTGTCTTCGCGGATCGGTGCGAGCCATCCCCATCGGGCATAGTCGGCGTTTGCTAAGCAGTCAAACTCCGCTTTCGGTGCGATAACCGCAAATTCCTCTTCGTCACCGTTTTCGGTGCGGTAGGACAGCGTTATGGCTGTTCCCAACTTACCCATCGGCTTTTTGTGAACAATTGCCTTCAGCGTATTCAGCGACGGCGACGAACAATGCAACTCCGTTCCGTCTGCCGCCTTCCAAACCGCCTCTAAAAGCGAAATTACATCATCAAGCACCGCATAGGCACTTTCGATTTCGTTGTTTGCGGTCAATGCACACGCTTGTCGCAAACCGATATAGATCCGCTGGCTGACAAACACGTCGGGTGTCTTGCCGCAGGTGATGGGATGCAGAGCGGTCGGTACTTCGTCGCAAAAGTTGTGAAGAAGCGCCAACTTTGTGCGGTTTTCATAAAGCGAATCCTTTACGCTCATCGACTCTGCCGAGTTGCGCCAAAGCGAGATATCGCCGTCAATCAGGTGACAAAGTTGTTTGTGAAAGTAACGCTGACGAGCGATATCAAAGTGATCAAACTCATCGCGGAACAGATAGCGTTCTTTGAGAAGATAATCCTTTGAGGTAGTTTGCTCGAAGGAATAGCGCTCAAGGAGCGCATTGATATGTGACTCTTCCTCCAAGCAAGCATAATAGACGAGCGTTTGTGAGCGCAGAGCAATATCGGTGCAAGTCTCAAAAAACAGCTCGGCAGATTTACGCAGTTCGGACAACACCTCTGCGTTGTTGCACAGCGGCGAATAGCGAAGCGCTTCGCAAATGTCCGCAAACAATGCGTTGCTATGTTCTTCTCGACGGCACGTCCGAATCAGATCGATCAAACGATCGCGATCACCTTCAACCATATCGGCAACAGCATGAACGGCAGTTTTCAGTTCTTGTGCTTTTTCTGCGTTCTCGCCACCGAAGAGCGCATCCACCGACACCGAAAAGCATCTTGCCAATGCGGGCAGAAATTCAATATCAGGATAGGTGATTTGATTTTCCCAACGGCTGACGGATTGATAAGACACACCGAGTCGATCTGCCAATTGCTCCTGTGTCCATTTGTGTTGTAAACGAAGTGTACGAATAGTTTCACCAATTTTCATAGTCATGGACATCCCTCCAAATCTTGTAGGTTTTGCCGGCATCTTTAGTATAACACCGCTGTTTGACATAAACAATAACGCAGATGATGAGAACGATTATCGGTTTGCGTGAGAAGAGTATAAATATACCCGCCGCAGAATCATTTCTGCGGCGGGTTCAACTATTATAGACGCTATACAAACATCGTTCTTGTCGTTGAATACGACATAGTGCGCTTTTGATCAGGCACTCTATGTGTTATTCGTCAAGCGCCGCAAGAGCTTCGGGAAACGGCACCAGCGAACGGCGCAAAATGCCGTTCATGTGCGCGATGGCAATGCCGTAGTTGGTCATCGGCACATCGGCGTCCGCGGCGCGCGCGGCGCGGGAACGCATTTCGCGTTCGTTGAGCATACATGCGCCGCAATGGATCACAAGCGCATAGGCGGACAAATCATCAGGGAACGTGCCGCCCGACGTGAATTCAAACGTGATGTCCTTGCCTGTATGCTTTTTCACAAGGCGCGGCAATTTCACCGTGCCGATGTCACCGCATTGGCGATGATGAGTGCAACCTTCGGAGATCAGCACCTTGTCGCCGTCTCGCAAGCGATCGAGCATCGAAGCGCCTTTGACGGCGGCGGTGAGATCACCTTTGTACCGCACAAACAAAATCGAAAAGGATGTGAGCGGTATCTCCGTCGGCACAATACGCGATACAGAGCCAAATGCCTGCGAATCGGTGATGACCATTTTCGGTGGCGAAACGAGCGAAGAAAGCGTGGCGGCGAGGGTGGTATCTTTCGTTACAAGTGCCGATGCGTCCGCATCCAAAATATCACGAATGGTTTGCTGTTGCGGTAAAATGAGACGTCCTTTGGGAGCCGCTTCGTCGATCGGGGTGACGAGCACCACCGTATCCCCTGCTTCGAGCAAATCCGCCACCAAACGTTTGTCCTGTGTCGGTTGCTTGACAAGCGCGGCGAGTTTATCTTTCAAGTGATGAATGTTCATACCCGTAACCGCCGAGACGGCGATTTCCCGCGCGGTTTCCGCGGGGCTGTTATCCACCAGATCGCATTTGTTATACACGATCAAATACGGGATCTCCCGCTCGTCAAACTCGCGCACAAGCGCCGTTTCTTCTTCGGTCAGCGGTTGACGCACATCGGTGACAAGAAGCGCGATATCGGTTTTGCCGAGCACCTCACGCGTTTTTTGCACGCGCAGTTCGCCGAGCATACCTTCGTCATCGATGCCGGGTGTGTCAATGATGACAACAGGACCGAGCGGCAGAAGTTCCATCGCTTTTGGCACAGGGTCGGTCGTGGTGCCTTTCACATCCGAAACCACGGCAAGCGACTGCCCTGTGACCGCGTTGACAACGCTGGATTTTCCTGCGTTGCGCAAACCGAAAAAGCCGATATGCACCCGCTCCGCGGACGGCGTGGTATTCATACACATCTCTCCTTAAAAACGAAAATCGCGGCGGTTGGATGCTTTGATATCCTCCACATGCTCACGCGCGATGGCGCGTGCTTTTTCGTTCGGGATCTTTTCGAGCTCAGCTTCCACTATTTTAAAACCGATTTCTTTGGTTGCATCGGAGGCATAATCCACCAAGAATTCCGTCAACGTCATGAGCGCGTTCGGGTGGCAGCAATTAAGGATTTGACCCGTTTTGCACAGACTCATAATACGATCGCCTGTGCGTCCTTCACGATAGCACGCGGTGCAGAACGACGGAATATGCCCCATTTCCATCAGCCAGCGTACCACCTCATCGAGTGTGCGTTGGTCGGACACGTCGAATTGCTCGGAATCGTGCGGACGTTCTTCTTCGGTGTAACCGCCGACCGAGGTGCGCGACGCACCGCTGATTTGCGAGATACCCAGACGCAGGGCTTTGGCGCGCATATCCGCCGATTCGCGCGTCGAAATGATCATGCCCGTGTACGGCACGGCAACGCGGATGCAGGCGATGATTTTCTCGAAAATATCGTCGGGAAGCGCGTTTTCGAAATCGTCGGGATTGATGTCGTTGGCAGGTTTGAGACGCGGTACCGAAATGGTGTGCGGGCCGACGCCGTGCACCGCTTCAAGATGCTCGGCGTGCATCATGAGACCGATGAATTCGTACAAATAATTTTGCAAGCCAAACAATACGCCGAGGCCGACGTCATCGATGCCGCCCTCCATCGCACGATCCATCGCTTCGGTGTGATAGTCGTAATCGTGTTTCGGGCCCGTCGGATGCAATTCAAGGTAGCTTTCTTTGTGGTAAGTTTCTTGGAACAAAATGTAGGTGCCGATACCCGCCTCTTTGAGTTTGCGATAATTCTCCACCGTTGTTGCGGCGATGTTGACGTTTACGCGGCGAATCGCACCGTTTTTATGATTGACGTCGTAAATCGTTTTGATGCTTTCAAGAATGTATTCGATCGGGTTATGTTTGGGGTCCTCACCCGCTTCGATCGCAAGACGTTTATGTCCCATATCCTGCAACGCAATGACTTCGGCGCGAATCTCGTCTTGGGTCAATTTTTTGCGCGCGATGCATTTGTTTTTGAGGTGATACGGACAATAGACACAGCCGTTGACACAATAATTCGAGAGATACAGCGGTGCGAACATGACGATGCGATTGCCGTAAAAACGTTGTTTGATATCCTCGGCAAGCGTCATGATCTCTTGCACTTTTTCGGGAATATCGCACGCGAGAAGCACCGCCGCCTCGCGGTGCGAGAGCGCGGCGCAATGGTTGTCAACACTCACGTTGTCAGGGTTGGCTTTTTTCAAAATGCTGTCAATAAGTTCGAGGTTGTGTTTGTTTTCCTGCGCATATGCAATGGTGGCGAGGATTTCCTCGTGATTGATAAACTCCTCGGCTTTGAGCGATTTCATATCATAATTTGCCATGTGTCTCATCCTTTCACATCCCCGCGTGACGACACGACCTGATAGCCGATCGCCTCCATGCGGGCTTTTAAATCGGCAAGCCCCTGAGCGGCTTCCGAGCCGCTTGAAACTTTGCCGTTGTAGAGCATATATTTGTCGCGCACATCCGCCGGCGACAGATTGGGCATCACCACGTTTGCGCCCGCTAAAATCCCTTGTTCACGTCCGTTCGGGTCAATCGTGCCGAGTGCCGTTGTCGACGGCAACAACACAAACGGATGGATCAATCGGACAAGCGACAACAAATAGCACGTCATGTCGAGCGTGCCTACCGCACAATCGCGAAACGGCGTGTCTGTATGCGGAATGAACGGGCCGATGCCGCACATGTCGGGTTTGAACTCCTCGATGAATTTCAAATCCGCGGCAAGCTCGCGCGACGTTTGATAGGGCGAGCCGACCATAAATCCGCATCCGACTTGAAACCCGATGTCACGCAGATCCGCCAGACAGCGCATTCTGTTCTCAAGCGTCAATGCGGACGGATGCAGCTTCGCATAATGCGCCGCGTCGGCAGTTTCGTGACGAAGCAAATAGCGATCCGCCCCCGCATCAAACAATCGTTGATAACTCTCGCGCGAGCGTTCGCCCAGCGACAGCGTCACCGCACAATCGGGATATCGCGATTTTATTTCGCCGATCAATTCACACAACCGATCGTCGGTGAAAAAGCCGTCTTCCCCGCCTTGCATCACGAACGTGCGAAATCCGAGTGCATAGCCTTCGTCGCAACAGGACAGAATCTGTTCGCTCGTCAAGCGATAACGTTCGCATCGCGTGTTGCTTTTGCGGATGCCGCAATAGTAGCAATCGTTTTTGCAGATATTGGATATTTCGATCAATCCGCGAACATACACATCCTTGCCGTAGATCGTTTCGCGTACCGCGCGCGCTTTCTCAGCGGCATAGGCAGCGGTTTCGGGCGACAGCGCTTCGACAAGCGATTGATACTCCGCAAGCGTCAACGAGCGCATTTGCGCCAGTTTATCGATAAGTACGACGTTATTCATGCGTGATCACACCCGAATATGCCGTTTTGACGCTGACATTCTCGATCCTGCCGAGTTTGCCCGACAACGCCGCGATCTCATTTTGAGGCGCATCGATCGCCACGCTGACGATGTGGATCTTCTTTTCGCGGTACGGCAGACCCATTCTGCCGATGATATAATGACCGTATTCGTGAAGCACGGCGTTGAGTTGCTCGACCGCATCGCGATCTTCGACGATCGCGCTGATGACCGCCACACGTGTTTCCATTCAAAACCCTCTTTTCAAAACAAAAAAACTGCACCCCGACAATTTGGGTGCAGTTTTACAAACACTTGTACTATTTTTAAAAACCGCACCTTTCACGCAGAACGTATCTTTATGTCAGGAACATATATAGTATACCACATCGGTATAGCTTTGTCAACGAGCGAAAAAGGCACCGCCTTCGAAGCGATGCCGTTTTTTAAGGTGCAATATAAATGAACTCGCTTTTAAGCCCATTACAGAAACCGCCGTGGGGGAATTCTCCCACGGCGGGGTTGCGTTTATTCTTGATCTGCTTCGTGGGCTTCGCGGTCACGTGTGCCGCAGGCGTTGCGGAACAGGATCACATCGTCACCTTCCACATCGAAGGTGTATTCCACCCACGCGTGGTAGCCGTCACCGAGAACGACGGGTTCATAACGACGGAACAAACCATCCGCAACGGGGAAATACCCATCGCCCGTGCCTTTGTATTCGGTCAGCTCCCATGTGCAATGCTCGGTTTCGCCGTCGGGGTTATAAGCAAACATCTTCACAACACCGACATTCGGTGCAAACCAGTATTCCTTTTTGCCCGTGCGGTAGTTCTCGCCGGGTGTGACATCCATCACAATACGTCGGCAATTTTCAAATGTGCCAGCCTTAACGGTAACCGTCTCATCCGGAAGAACATCCAGCACAATGTTGTACTTTCGTCCCCACGACTTGTACACGCGGTTTTTCCTCTCCGAATGATATCCGGGCACCCATTCATCCGACCAGATACCCTCCGCAAAATCGCTGAATATATCGTAGAGGAAGTTGTAAAACACCTTCCAACCGTCAAAACTGAGGTTTTTGATGCGCAGTTGCTTCCACTCAAAACTTAATTTCCCGTGGATACCGACATCGTTATAGTCCACAATGATCCTGCCGTCACGAACAGCGATCTGTTGTGGGTCAAAGAAGTTCCAACAGCCGTACTGTGTGTAGTCGGGTGTAGCACCGGGATCGCCGTCCATAATGCGTGTCATCACTTCTTTGGCAATTGCCGTGTGTCGCTTTTGGCGCGGTGTCTGAGCAACCGCGGCGGCGCGATCCAAAAGGTCAAGAACGCCTCTGTCCAGCTCCTCTGTTCCATCGGGATGCTCAATGACATAGTTATGGCGCGCGTTAAGCATCAGTCCGTTCCACGTATCGTCATAACCCTTGATATGTATGAAATTGAATCCCGACAGATTGGCGGTTTCGCCGTCGGAGTAGACCACTTCAAAACGGTTGATAATGTCATAGATCACACCATCATTGTTGCAGATGGCATAATCCCAAAAGTTTCCGACGCTCAGCGGAAACGCACCGTCGCCATCCGCTTGGTAGTTTTCAAGCTCCCAAACGCATTTACCGTCCCAACCGCGAGAGGTCTGCTTGACGATGCCGACACCGTCGCAAAAGATAGTTTCCACATAGGTCAAATAGGATGTCGTCGTATCGGTGATCGTGAGAATCTTACAGTTCTCAAACACGCCCGCTTTTGTCGTCACGGTCACGCCATCCTGTACTAAGGTCAGTTTTGTCTGACCGTCGGAACTGAGTCGCGTTTCGCCGCACTGCATATCCGAATCCACGATAAGATTGTCGCACAGAGAACAGTTGAACAGTAAGCTGTCCGCCAAACCGGCGCCCCAGCCTGTGCTGAATCCCGGTTGTGCCCAAAAATAAAGCTTGCCGCCGATCTTTTTAAGCACTTCGACGGTGGCGCTGTACTGAAAATGCCGATCGTTCGTCACGGTGATCTCTTGACGACGCTCCATCATAGCGATGGCCGACAAGGCGTTGGCATAATACATATCGGCAGGTGTCAAAATGGTCAGCACTTTGCGGAACGTGAGAAGGGCGTCTTCTTGGTTACCTTCCTTCAGATAACTACGCGCAAGCCAAAAATGTGCATAGCCGAGTGCTTTGGTAAAACCGAGTTTTTCAAGATACGGAATCTGCTCATCGCGAATTTTTACAAGCGTTTCGCTATCGGACAAGCCGTCCCATTCGTTGCTCAGCACACTCGTCATAACCTCTTCGTTGCGGCTTTTTTCGGCGGATTCTTTGACACGAGCCAAGGTTGCCTCGTTCTTTTCGCCGTCGATCCACCACACACCGCGAATGAGCACATCGGCAAGCATATACTGTTTTTCGGTCGATTCATCCAGCGCTTCGACCGCCGCCAAGGTGGCACGATAATCGGCTTCAAATCCACTTCGATCGTTTTTCAGTCGCCACAGTTTGAGTTCTTCCACTTGGCGCATCACGCGACGCACCAACGATTCGTTTTCATTGTAGGTAGTCTCCATAACACCATACTCCTTTCTGAGTTGACGTCGGCCCTCACAAAGGCGCCATTTGACCGTCCCCTCCGGAAGAGACAGTTTCTTAGCAATGTCCTTCACCGAATACCCCTCGAAATAGTGAAGCGTGATCGCTTCGCGAATCTTCTCGCTTAAAGCATCCACCGCTTCGTGCAATCGCTCGTCGCGTTCCAACTCCGCTTGTGCGCCAAGCGACAAACGACCGAGCAATTCGTCTTCGCCGCTGTCCGTCAGATCCACATTCTCGAGAAGATGCAGACTGATGTCGGGTACCGCCGCACAGTAATGTGCGTGAAGCCGTCGGGCGTGGTTCTTCGCGATGGAGCATACCCATGAACGGAATTTGTCATGCTCGCGCAACGCATCCAGATGCATCCACGCCGACACGAACGCATCCTGCGACGCGTCCTTGGCGGAATACTCGTTGCCCGTCACTTTCATAGCGGTGCCTTTGACGGCACGCTCGTGACGAACAACCAGTTCTTCGTATGCCTTGCTGTTGCCGCACAGCGTCAGTTTTACAAGATCGCTGTCGGTTTTGACACTGTAATCGTTCATGGTGTACGTCCTTTCTTTCGAGGTCGGTTTTGAGGGCTTTCACCCATAAGAGCAATGGAGGCAGGAAAAGGTTGGGTGTTTGGAGAAAATTTTATAATTGTATTATACCATACGATTTTACCCTTGCAATACAATGGTACAATATGCTATACTGAAAGTGCGAAGCGGGGATGGCACCCATCATAAAAAACAGCGATTCGCAAACATATCAAAGTCATAAACCAAGGGGATGATACCCATCGAAAAAAACATTATGGTGGTTGACGAACAAGGACATGAATACGAACCGACCTACCCGAAACGGGCAACAGGTCTTGTAAAACACGGCAGGGCACGCTTTGTGGATGAACACACAATTTGCCTTGCGTGCCCTCCGCATAATGAAACGGAGGAACCATTCATGGATAATCAAGTTGTTATGCAACAAGCGGAAACCACTGCAAAATCGGTTGAAACCGGCATTTCGTTGACGACCGCACTGCGAATTCTCGCGACGATCGGCCGTAATATCAACGAACCCACGGCGTTTTGGGCATCCAAAACCGCCTATTCGGGTGTTTATCGCACAGCGGTGAAGAACGGCTGGATCGAAGACGGCTTCTTTGTAACGGATATTCCCGAAGGCGTTGACGGAGGCTTTCTTGCGGCAGATATGCGTCGCGTGGCACTGATGGCGGGCTTGCTGTCCGATGTGTTGTCTGATCGATTGTCGGAATCGGAACGTGCTTCTTTTCAACCGACGGTTTCTGCCCCGACACAAGGAATGATCCACACGGTTGTGCAAGAACAGGTGCGTGAGTATTTTTCGGAGCATGAACTGGACGCGGTGCTCGGCGACGCGCTTGCAGACACACTGGATCAACTGGGAGACTTTAAAGATGAGCTGGAAGATCTGAAAGGTGAAATTCTCGAAGAGATCCGTGAAGCAAAAGGCGAATAACAAGTAAAACAACCCGTCGTGGGAGCTTTTCTCACGGCGGGTTGTTCATTTGTCAATTAAGTAGTCAGACTGCTGTTGTCATCAAAAATTGAGATAGCACCCGCAAAACATGACATAGACGAACACCCCTTTTTCGTGTACAATACAGACAGAAGCTTCTGATAACGATATAAGGAGTGAGTTTTGTGAATACAACCTTTGTTTCCAACCTCAAACGCTTTCGGTTGGCAAAATCTTATACTCAAGAACAAGTCGCCGACAAGCTGGGTGTCACCGCGCAAAGTGTTTCCCGCTGGGAATGTGGGACAACCTTACCCGATATTATGTTGCTCCCCGCTATTGCCGAGCTTTACAGTGTAACAGTTGACGATTTATATAAATCCACCTCGGTGGCGTATGCCAACTACGCACAGCGTTTAGCTTCCGTTTTTGAGGATGACCGCACGCCCGAAAACTTCTTGCGCGCCGAACAGGAGTTCCGAAAGTTGTTCCGCAGCGGACAGTATTCTACTGATGATATGCGCACATACGGTATTATTTATCATTATATGATGAAGCTGTGCAAAGACAAAGCGATCGAAGCATTCGACAAGGTGATCGCAGAAGGCGTCAAGGCGGATGATACCGAAAATATCTATTGGCGCACTCGTCATCAGAAGTTGTTGTTGTATGCGGATGTCGGCAGAAACAATGATAACATCCGCGAGCAACTCGCCATCATAGAAAGCGGCAGTGATGAACCCGAAGAATGGATCTGTCTTGTGGCGGCGTATCAATATGCCGCACAATACGACAGGGCGTATGAGTGGTTTTGCAAAGCTGTCGAACGGTTTCCGAACTATCCGTCGCTTTATATTTACGGCGGCGATTGCTGTAAACAACTCGGTCGTATTGATGAGGCGTTTGTCTGTTGGGATAAAGCCCTTGAACTGGACAGCACCTATCTTGATGCGTGGTATTCCAAAGGATTCTACTATCAGGAGCGCGGCGAATACGACAAAGCATACGATGTTTGGTGCAAAGTCGCCGAAGAGCTGAAACGCAGCGGCTATGACGTCGAAGCTACGTATCCTTTACGGCTTGCAGAAGAATGCAAGAGAATGATGTAAGCAAATAATTTGTATATGCTTTACTAATACAAAGTGAGTGAGAATAATGTCTATTGATAAGGCGATCAAAAACTCTGCCGCATCGGTGGAAATGGAAGGTTATGAAATCGACGATCAATGCAAGGATTGGTGTCGCAAGGTGCTTTTAGGTGAGATGACAATGGAGGAATACATTGTTCTCATCAAATGACGGGCAGGTGTTCCGGCGTAATGGGATACAGTATGACATTCATTTTTCTACCATCGACACCGATGAACTGATGACCGCCACCATTCATGCCGCGAGCGGCGTGGATACCTATTTAAAACAACTGTTTAAAGAAGCAATTATATCTGTATAAACGCAACCCGCCGTGGGAATAGTCCCACGGCGGGTTTTGTTGTTATTTCTTGTAGAACGCACGGACAAGTTCGATCACGCGGTCGATGTCGGCTTCCTCCATGTTGTAATAGAGCGGCAAACGCACGAGGCGCTCGCTTTCGGCGGTGGTGAAACGATCCACACCGTGGAAGCGGCCGTGCTTGATGCCCGCCGGAGCGGAGTGAAGCGGGATATAGTGGAAGACGGGAAGCGCGCCGCCCGCTTTGATGAAATCGATCAGACGCGTGCGCTCTTCAAGGTCTTTACACTTGAGATAGTACATATGGGCGTTATGTCCGCAATCCTCGGGAATGACGGGCAGTTCCACCAAGCCATCGGCTTGCAAATCTTGGAACGCTTCGTTGTAGCGATCCCACACGTGCATTCTCGAAGCAAAAATGGTTTCCCATTTTTCAAGTTGCGCCCACAGATACGCGGCGTTCATATCACTGGGGAGATAGGACGAGCCGTAATCCACCCAGGTGTATTTATCGACTTGGCCGCGGAAGAATTTACTGCGGTCGGTACCTTTTTCGCGAATGATCTCCGCTTTCTCGATGTCGGCGGGGTTTTTGATCAACAGCGCGCCGCCCTCGCCCATGCTGTAGTTTTTGGTCTCATGGAACGAGTAGCAACCAAAATCGCCGATGGTGCCGAGCTGTTGACCTTTATACGTCGCGGTGACGCCTTGCGCGGCATCCTCGACAACCTTCAAATTGTATTTCTTCGCAATCGCCATGATGGTGTCCATCTCGCAGGCGACACCCGCATAATGCACGGGAACGATCGCTTTCGTTTTCTCGGTGATCGCCGCCTCGATCTTGGTTTCGTCGATGTTGAGCGTGTCGGGACGCACATCCACAAACACGATCGTTGCGCCGCGACCGACAAACGCGTCCGCCGTCGACACAAAGGTGTAGGACGGCATGATCACTTCGTCACCCGGTTGGATGTCGCACAAAATCGCCGCCATTTCGAGGGCGTGCGTGCAAGACGTGGTCAACAGCGCCTTAGAGGTGCCGGTCATCTTTTCGATCCAAGTGTTGCACAGCTTGGTAAATTCGCCGTCACCGCAAATCTTTTTGTTTTCAACGGCTTTGCGAATGTAGTCCATTTCCGTGCCGACGAAAGGCGGAACGTTAAAATGAATCATGATTATCACCTTGTTTAATCAAATTTTAATACATCTGTTACGAGGGAAGAAATACAGTAGAAAACACATAATACGACAGTGCCGCAAACGCGGTGCAGCCGATCGCCGCCGTCGCATATTGATGTTCTTTTCGCTTGAACAGTTTGATCAACGCTTCATAGCCTTGCGCGATCAAGAACGCGATCGGAATGATCGCCGGATAGCAATAGCGTCCTTGCGGTTGGAAATCACCCGTGTAGCTCTTGTACACTGCCAAGCCGATCGAAATCAAGCCCGCGATGATCATGAAGCTCCACAAGAGAATCGCCTTCGGATGAGGACGTTTTTTCTTGATGATCGCATCGATCAATTTCCAAGCAAGGCCGATGATGCCGCCGCGCACGATCCACAGCATGACATCGTAGATCTTATCGGGGCAGAACACGGTCATCGAACCAAACACACCGACAAAGCTTTGCCAGGTCTTTTTCAGATATTCATACGGCTTATCGCTCATCATCTGCATAAAGCTGATGCCCAAGTCTTGCGGCGAGCGTCCGCCCGCCACCGACGGTTTGTAGCTTTCGATCGCATACAACTCGCCGAAGAAACGACGCGTTTTGAAGCCGAGCAAGTCGCCGTACAACACAACGTGACGAATGAAGCTGTAACCGATGATCACAACAACGATCGCCGTGATGACACCGAACATGATGGCAAGTCCTTTATAGTCTTTGCGGTTTTGAAGCCAATATGTCACCACAAAGAAGATGATGCTCATCAAAATCCAAGAATAGCTGTTGTAGTAAGACAAGCCGCAGGTCGCTACACCGACCGCGAGCAATGCCGCCGAGCTCCATTCCCAACGGTATTTCAGAGCGAGCACCCATGCATACACGATCATGGCGGCACCGAGCATCGCCAAGCTGTCGTTGTTAACATAGCTTGACAGGAACGCAAATTGCGGCATAAACGCGATGAACACGATCATGACCCATCGCGCGGGAGAACGGAACAAATGGCGCGAGATTTTAATGACATAATAGATCACGCCGGTGCCCGCGCAGACACTGACCATACGCGCGGCAACCAACATTTTGAAATCGCCGGACATAAAGACCGACGCCGCTTTCATAAACAGATAGCCGAGTTCGTTGCAAAGCACCGTCGGGAAATGTGCGTACGAGAAGCCCCACACATCGTGAAGCAATTCGTCACCGACGGGCAAACGGTTGTGTTCAAACAAGAACAGCGTCACATCGTAACGCATCGCTTCGTCGGGCGCATATTCGAGCGGTTTGGAAACCGCCCACAACGCATAATACGCAAAGCAGGCGCAAAGGAACAGCAATTCGGCTTTTGACAAGCGGCGAAGCGTTTTCGGCTTATGAACCCACCACAGCCACAGCAGTCCGACCGTCGCCGCGACCGCAAACACCGCCAACACGCGCAACACGTTGAACGCATCGGCGAACACGCGATTGACCCGAATGGGATCCGCACTCACAACGATGTCGGCGAGCGCGAATTTGCCGTCAATGTCAACGCGAAGACCTTCATATTCCCCTTCGGGAATTTGCAACACCATGTGTGTCGCGGCGAAAGGCACGTCTCGTTGCTTAATGGCGTTTTCTGCCGTGAATTCCTCACCGGGCGGGCAATAATACACTTCCACGCGCGCATCCGTGTAAACCGGAGACGCGAAAGAAACAAGCACATACTCAAACGTTTCGTCGATCCCGTGGAACGAGAGCTGAGGATCGGGCAGCACCTGCGTATAGGCGTTGCCGGAAACGTTGTAACCATACGGTGTCAGCGTGGCTTCGGAAGCATCCATCAGCGACACCGAGTCTTCGGCGTACGAAGCACGAGATTCCGTCATAAACACGCCGAGTTCGGCAATCAACGCCAACACAAGAGCGGCAACGACAACGATGATCCATTGCCGTTTTGTTTCGATCTTGAACTTACGCATACGGATCTCCTCTCGTCAATTTTCGCCGTTGCACATCCATATCTGTCATATTATAACATATTTTTACTCAAAAAGCAACACTCTGGAAAAATTGGGCATTTTACGGTTGCAACGTGATGTAATAGCCGATGCGAGTGGAGCTGTCGGTCACGTTGCCGAGATTTTCGAGTTCGAAATCGCTGACGCGAACGATCTCCGCTTCATGAGCGGGACGCCACGCTTCAAACGCATCCAAATCCGCTTGATCGAACAGGAAGCGGATCTCCGCTTGACGCGTGAGAGGCGTTTCATTGAGTTCGGGGGCGTTGCCGACCGCAACGTCGATCACCATTTTCACAAAATCATGTCCCGTCGACAGGAACACAAGATCCGAACCGATGCAATCGCCGCCCATACGCGCGCCGATCTCGATGATGTTGATCTCGCCTTTTTCGTTCACACGAAACTCCGCGTGACCCGCGCTGTTCTCCACATGAAGGGCATCAAGCGCGCGGAAAATCACGTCTTTGGCGCGGGCAACCGTTTCCGCCGACAGGTCGGAGGGTTGTTTATGTCCCGTTTCGATGAAATGGGGCGCGCCCGTGGTGTATTTTTTGGTGATGGCAAGGAAATGGTGCTCACCTTTATAAGAGATCGTTTCCATGCTGTATTCGTTGCCGGTCAGATATTCTTCAACGATCGCTTTATGCTCAAACGACGTGGCACACGCTTCGGCGACCGCTTGTTCAATGCCGTCAAGGCTTTCGAGCTTCATGATGTTGCGGCTTCCCGAGCGGTCGGTCGGTTTGACGATCACGGGGAACGAAAAGCCTGCCGTTTCTTTCGCGAAATCCGTATGCTCGTCCGCGAGCAAAAATTTCGGGCAGGGCAAGCCCGCCGCCGACAGCGCGCCGCGCATCGCGTATTTGTTCGTTTGGATCGCGGTGTATGCCGTTTGGTTGCAAGGAAGGCCGAGGTTCTCAGCAACATAGTTGACGGTGATCGCCGCTAAGTCGGACGCAATCGAGCAAATGCCGTCGGGTTGAATGCGGCGGCATTCCTCCAAGATCTGATCTTTTTCAACAATACTGACGGGGTAGAAATAATCCGCGGTTTTCTCGCCGATCGCGCCGTCACGCCACGCAAACACATGCGTTTCATAGCCAAGACCCTTGGCTTTCAAAATCAATTGGTTTTGAAAATCGTTTGCTCCGATGATAACCAGCTTTTTCATATAAGCACCCTTTCCGTTAAGGAGGATTTTCGATGATATATGTCATTTTATTATACCATGATTTTCCGCATTTCGCAACCGTTTTTTTTGCACTGTACAAAGCGCCTCTTTTTATGATATACTGTTCGAAAAGGATGTGATTGTATGCGTTTTACCTATTGTCCGCATTGCGGCGAAAAACTGATCCGCAAAGAAATCGGTGACGAGGGGCTGATCCCCTACTGCACGACCTGTCAAGTGCCGCTGTGGGACATGTTTACCACCTGTGTCATCTGCGCGGTGATCAACGAACACCACGAGGTAGCGTTGATTCAACAAAGCTATGTTTCGCAAGTAAAGCATGTATGCGTGGCGGGTGTGATGACGCTCGGGGAATCCGCTGAGGAAGCCGCCGTGCGCGAAATCGGTGAAGAATTGGGGCTTACTGTGGAACGCTTGCACTTTGTGCGCAGTTATCCGTATGACCAAAAAGAGATGCTGATGCTCGGCTTTTGCGCTGAAGTCCGAAAAGCGGATTTCACTCTGTCGAGCGAGGTGGACAGCGCAATTTGGGTGCCGTTCGATGAGGCACTGTCGCTCATTCGGGAAGGCAGCATTGCCTATCAACTCGTAAAATCCGTGATTGAAGGAGAACATCCGCATGCGTGACGAGCTGGTTCGGTACATCGAGGAACATTGGGCACAAACCGTCAAACCTGCTTGCGAAAGCGACGGGACTCTGATCGGTCTTCCCTTCCCTTACACCACACCTTGCATGGACGGCATGTTTCAAGAGTTGTATTACTGGGACACCTATTTCACGAACGTCGGCTTGTTGTTGTCGGGCATGACCGCGCAAGCCAAATATAACATTGACAACATGCTCCATCTCATTCGCATCTACGGGCACATGCCCAACGGCAACCGCACCTATTACCTCAACCGTTCGCAACCGCCGTTTTTGTCATACATGGTGCGCGAGTTGTTTGAAGTTACAAACGATTGCGAATGGCTGAAAAATGACGCATACCCGGCACTTGAAACAGAGTATGCCTTTTGGACAACACGCCGCGCGGACGCATCGGGGTTGAACCGCTATGGTTGCGATTTGACAAACGACGAGGATTTTGCTGAGATTGCGTCCTATTTCAGCGAGCGTATTGCCACCCCGCTCCCTGCCGACAAGCACATGCAGATTTCCCGGGGCAAAAGCATGATGGCACTTTGTGAGAGCGGTTGGGATTGTACGAGCCGATTTGCGTTTGACGCACACGAGCAGTTGCCGGTGGATTTAAACAGTCTGCTGTTTGGATTTGAGCGCAATATGTCGTTTTTCGCGCGTACACTTGAACGTCAAGACGACGCAATCGTGTGGGAACAACGCGCCGCCGCGCGACAAGAACGTATGACGGCATTGCTTTGGAACGAGGAACGGCAGGCGTTTTGCGACCGCAACGCACAAACCGATATTTTAAGCGATCTTGTGTCTGCCGCGGCATTTTATCCGCTGTTCGCAGGACTTGCCACCACAGAACAAGCCGCCGCAACCGTACGCGCGTTGCCGCTCCTCGAACACGCACACGGCATAGCGTGCTGTGAAAAGCGCGACGATTTACAAAACCTGCAATGGGATTATCCGCACGGCTGGGCATGCTTGCACTATATCGTTATCAAAGGCTTGCTCCGCTACGGATACGACGACGACGCGTATCGCATCGCCGAAACATACGTCCGCACCGCCACACATAACTTTGAGCGCACGGGGCATTTGTGGGAAAAATACAACGTCGTCAACGGCGAAGTCTCCTTTTCCCTCGAATACGCCACGCCGCCGATGATGGGTTGGAGCGCAGGTGTGTATTTGTATTGCGACCGACTTTTGAAAACACAAAAATAAAAAAGCATCCGCAAAAAGCGGATGCTTTTTTTGAGTTGTAAACGATTTAGAACAAGAACGAACCGCCGAGCGTAAAGGGAATCAAGCAGATATCAACGATGATACCGATCAAGATCGAAGCGCCACCGAGGCACAAACCTGCGATTGCCATGCCTTTCGATTCATTTTCTTTGCAGATAGCAACGATACCCAAAATGATTGCCGCGATGGACACCAAGTACAGGGGGTTGCAGCAGAAGAACGAAACAAGACCGCAAACAAGAGCCGCAATTGCCATAAAATTTCTCCACCTTTTTTGTTTAATTGACATTTTTATGCCGATGGAATAAGTATAACACGTTTTATTGAAAATGCAACAATTTTTTACAAATTCTTTCGATTTTCGACACCGATACAGCGTATCAACATTCACAATTTTAACGTCTCGGGAAACGCCGTCAAGCGCATCACACTCCACATCTTGTCGATGTAAGACAACGTGTAAAAATTCTCGTAATAATGATAATAAAACGCGCCTTTGAGTGTCATGGAATAGACCCCGTCGGACGCGGTGACAAAGCCGAGGATTTTCGCAAGCCACAGTTCAAAGCCGTACATCCGACGGAGCGGCACGCCGAAAAACGCCTCGAAACCCCGCGCATCAATGTGTGTACTGTACGCCGTCCAGAACAAGTAATACACCATGCGCTGACGGCGAGAAAAGCGAATCGTCAGCGCCGTCGGGAGTTTGCCGTCATCCACGCGGCGGTTGTATTCCTCCACCGAAAACGTGTTGATTTTAAACTGACCGTTCAATAACGTGGTCGCCGAGCAACCGAAACCGAGGAAATTGTCTCGCGTCATGGAAGAATATTTCGCGCGCGGTTCGCTCGAAAACGTCCAGATCGAATCGCGCACGTAACCTTTGTCCTTGCAATACAACGTGATCGCATCGAGCAGTTGACGTTTTTCTTGTTTTCCCATCGGTTTAACGACACTTTTGGTGAAGGTAAAATCGATAAACGGATAGACAGCGACGTGATTCGCGCCGCTCGCAAACGCCGTGTCCATGTCATCCTTCAAATCGTCAAACGTTTGCTCAGGCAACGCAAAAATCAAATCCATCGACACCGTTTCAAACGGCACCGCTTCGAGTGCCGCTTTCATCGCATCACAGTCAACCTTTTTGCGTCCGAGGATCGACTGATATTTCGGTTGGAACGATTGGATGCCGATGCTGATTTTGGTGACCCCCGCTTGCTTAAGCGTTGTCAGCGTGTCGACGTTGACATCCGTCGGATGCAGCTCCACGCCGATTCCCTGCGTGATGTCAAAATATTGCCGCAGCGTGTCGATGATCTCACCGAGACGATCGGCGGCAAGCGCCGGTGAACCGCCGCCGAAATACAGACTGGTGACCTGTTTTTTCGCCGACTGCATACACCCGACCATGCGGATTTCCTTAAGCAAATGATCAATATACGTGTTGCAAGCATCTTGATGATACAGCTCTTTGCAATACGGGCAAAAATCGCAAATTTGCTTGCAAAACGGGATGTGGACATACAGCCCGAGATTTTGCGCCTCCTCATACGGCAACACGTCATCATATTCATTTGTGAACGTGAACGGACGCAGACTTCTTGTCAGCCACATCCGCGTTAAAGTGGTTGCTATACTCATGTGAATCCTCTAAATGTATTTCAAATAGGTTCGCAACATTTCGGCAATGATACGTATATTTCCTTGAAACAACAACGTGTACTCCGCCACGAAGAAATAGCCGCATTTGTCGCACAAGCCTTCGACTTCGATGCAGCGGCCGCAGGTGCTCAATTTGCCGTTTTCCATCACGACGCATTGATAACACGGCGTCGGGAACGTGTTTTGTATGACATACGGGAAAGCGCTTTTCAAATTGAAAATCGGCATGCCTTGCTTCATCATCGAAACGATCACATCACAACACGCCTGCTTATCGTCTTTGGACAATTCGAGTTCTTTTGTGTCGGGATACGGTGTGTGAAAATTGAAGGAAACCGCTTTCACATGCGGCAATTCTTTCGCAAGTCGGCACACATGCTCAATGCACATTTTGTTGATTTGATTGACCGCCATGTAAAAGCAAATATTATCCGCCGTGGCGTTTTTGATGTTGTCAAGAATGGTATCGTAGGTGTTGCCGCGGATGATGTTGTGATGTTCGCGGTCGCCGTCCAAGCTGAGCAAAATCAAGTCCGCTTCGGGCAAGTCGATCGGGAACGTGCCGTTTGTGACGACGTTGACGATCAAAAAGCCCATGTCTTTCGCTTCAACCACCAAATCGCGCAAGGTGCGTCCCTCGTCCCGCCACAAAAACGTTTCGCCACCGCAGAAAAACAAAATCCGCACACCCATGTCGTACAGCGTTTGCATCTCGGCACGAATTTGCTTGTACGGATGCACGACCGCCGTGATGTTGTTGACCGAGCAATGTTTGCAACACAGGTTGCATTTATCCGTGACGATAACGGTGCCGAGGATTGGGTCGCGTTTTTTGAACGCCAACGTTTTGACACCGAAACTCGCAAAATACAAAAAATCGCGAATTTTCATACAATCTCCCTCCCCCTCAAGCATGTCGACTTTTTCTTACACTATAATCCAAAGCGC